>QKDF01000237.1 GCA_003245395.1 Clostridia bacterium | reverse complement strand
CTGTATTCTGCGCTGCGGATAAACGTTCCTGCCTCTACGCTTCGCGCTCTCCAGTCGTAGGTTCCGCGTATTTCAACCGGAACACTGTGCCCGGTATCTTCCTGCACAAACAGGCCCCGGAAGATACCTCGCTGATGATAGATCCGGTTTGGAATGATAGGAACATATGCATCTGACGCCTCGAAATCCGAATTAATAACATTGAATGACTGAATTGGAACCCGGTAATTGACCCAGTTCAGCAGTGCTTTTTCCGCGTCGGGCGGTAATTCAAATCTGGCTTGCCCCAGAAACTCACCGGTTTCGAAATCGAAGACGTCCACAGACGGGTTGATGATCCGGTTATACATGACGCCACTCCCTCCTTTATGGCAGTGTATTCTGCAGTATGAAGGAGGAGAACGGAGCTGACTCGCAGAAGAAATGGAAAACCAGAGCGGGCCGCGAGGGTATTGGAGCTGCAAACGCTGCAGCTGCTGTTTTCCAACAATTCCGCCAAAGTCACAGAAATTGGGCAGACAAATACGTCCTGCTGAGTCCTCGGGCCTTGCCTTTTTCGGCAATCAGGTATATTTTGGTACTAATAGCAGAGACCTGCCTTTAGGGGGATGATTCAATTGAAAAAAAGAATATTATCTGTACTGACCTGTGTGATGCTGGTGTTCTCTTTGATTCCGGTTCAGGCTGCCGCGGCGGAAGGGAGCCTGTCTCATTTTGAAAGATCCAGAAGCTACAACAGCGCCCAGTTTGTGGATGTGCCGACGTCATCGGCTTTTGCGGATAATGTCAAGGCGTCTTATGAATTTGGAATTATGCAGGGACAAAGTGATTCAGCCTTTGGACTGAGTCAGAATATATCCTGCCTTGCTTCGTTGATTATAGCCTGCCGTGTGAATGCAATTTATTATCATGGATCTGATACCATCGAAACGGATTATGACAAAGGTTCAACACAGGCGACATATCTGGCCTATGCTCAGGATAACGGAATATACGCTTCTTTTTCAAACTGGAGCGCACCGATCAAACGCTATGAATTTGCGCTGATTCTCAGCAGTGCACTGCCTGATGATGCGCTGGGCGAAATCAATACAGTGGAAGATGGAGCAATTCCGGATGTACCTATGACGGCTTCATATGCCGACGCTGTTTACCGGCTCTATCGTGCTGGAATTCTGACCGGAAGCGATTCAGCTGGCAATTTCCAGCCGCAGAGCTACATTTCACGCGGTGCCGCCTGTGCGATTGCCACCAGAATGGTAGATCCTTCTCTCAGAAAGACGATTACGCTGAACGCAGCAAGTGCGACCTCCGCGGAGCTGAATGCGGAGCAGGTATATGCGCAGTGCTCGTCTGCCGTTGCGTATTTGGAAGTCTATGATGCCAATGGAGATGCCTACGCATCAGGCAGCGGTTTTTTCATTGATTCGGACGGAACGCTTGTAACGTGCTATCACGTAATTGACGGTTGCTCATCTGCCAAAGTGCAGACCACCGACGGAAATACATATACCGTTGCGGGGGTTTACGATTATAACGAGGCGAACGACTGGGCCGTGTTGAAAGTTAATGGAAGCGGGTTTAATTATCTGACCGTCGGAGCATCCAGCGAAGTGAATGCAGGCGGAGCGGTATTTGCCATCGGAAGCCCACTTGGTCTGTCAGATTCCATTTCGCAGGGAATTATTTCAAACGTAAGCCGTGTTTTGGATGGCACCAATTACATTCAATATACGGCGTCCATCTCTCATGGGAGCAGCGGCGGGGCACTGATTAACAAATACGGCCATGTTATAGGGATCACGTCCGCATCGTTTGAAGACAGTCAGAATCTCAATCTTGCCGTACCGATGACCTATGTTTCCGGATACGAAAAATCTGCGGTGAAATCGTTTGATATGCTTGCGACCGCATCGAGTTCAAGTGGCTCTGCAAGCACAGACGGCGTAGTTGCCGGATATGCTAATTGCCCAAGCGTTCCGGATTTCGGGGCCTATTTTGATATTGCGCCATATTATCAGACAGTTCTTTATGATCCTACTACGTATCTTTATTTTTACTCGGAGGATTCACTATACACTGCTGGGATTACAAGCTCGTTTATCTATATATATAACAGCCTTTTAAAATCAGCCGGATATTATCCTTCAAGCGCATTTACAAATACCAGAGGAGAATCGGTAGTCGCTTTCAGTGGAAATACAGGACTGACGATTTACATTACCATGACAACAATCAGCGGTGTGTCCGGTTTCTTGATATTGGTTGAAGAATAAAACCTTCAATATAGGTTAAGACGAGAAATATTAAAACCGCTCATTGTTCCGATAAGGACTGCATTGAAGACCTGCGTTTTTATCCCAAGCTCCAGTATGTGGATACCATCAACCGCGCTATTTCTGTCAAGGGCGGAACGGCAAAACTGCTGTATGTCTATGTGGATGTGCAGCCTGTGACGTTTAACCGTGGTTTCTATACCATCGATATGCGCTTTTTCTACTATGTAACGCTCCAGGCTTATCTCAGCTCTCCGCGCCCTGTGACGGTGGAAGGCCTGTGTGTGTTCGACAAGCGCGTCCTGCTGTTTGGCAGTGAGGGTAGTGCCAAGATCTTCACATCTGATGTTTGCCCCTGTGTGTCTGATTTGCAGAGAGTCAGCCAGAGCAATCTGCCGGTTGCGGTAGTGGAGGCTGTTGATCCCATCGTCCTGGATGCCAAACTGGTGGACGTCTGTGGATGCAGACCCTGTGACTGTGATCTGTGTGAGGTGCCTTCGTTTATCAACGATTTCTTCGATGGAGACCTGTCCAGCGGAGACGAGGGTCGTCGAATCTACATCACTTTAGGCCAGTTTTCTATCGTGCGCCTGGAGCGGGATTCCCAGCTGCTGATTCCTGTGTATGATTATTGCGTTCCCGGACGGGAAGGCTGCACGGGATCGGACAGCAGCGACGATCCCTGCGGACTGTTCCGCAACATTTCCTTCCCTGTGGGAGAATTTTTCCCTCCCAACACGATCTGCCGCCCCGAAACCTATGAGGAGACCAGAAGTTTTTGCAACAGCTGATCTTGGCAAGAAAGAGCCGCCCGTCGGGCGGCTCTTTTTGTTTTGCGGAAGGACAAGGCATAAAGCAGGACGAGCGTTCATAAAGTGGGGTAACAAAAGAAAGGTGGTGTCGGCGGTGAAAGAACAGGATGAGCTCACCCGTTACCGGCAGGCAGCAGCATTTTTGCCTTTGCGTTTGCGGAAGATTGCAGAACTTCTGCCGGACCGGGACAAAGCAACAGCAGAAGAGTTCCGCCTGCGGATGGGACGGCAGATGACAGTATTGCTGCCGGATGGCGAACAGACGCTGGAAGACGAAGGTGAGCCGATTCGGGGCGAGGAGATCGAGACACTGTGTGATCTGGCGGCAGAATTTTCCCGCTATGCCGCTGTGGAGACCCTGCGAGAGGGATATCTGCATGTGCGCGGCGGTTTTCGAGTGGGATTGTGCGGAACCGCGGTCATGAAAGACGGCGTGAACACGAATCTGACAGACCTATCTTCGGCTGTTATCCGCATTGCCAGAGAAAAACCCGGCATCGCATCTGAGGTCATGCCCGCCATTTGCACGGAAGGCCAGCCGGACAGCACGCTGATTCTCTCGCCTCCCGGCGGAGGCAAAACGACCTTTCTGCGCGATCTGATTCGATGCCTATCCGAAAGCGGGCAGCGGGTGGCATTGGCGGACGAACGAGGAGAGGTGGCGGTCATGTACCGCGGTGTGCCGCAGATGGATCTGGGCCCCCGAACAGATGTGCTGGACGGCTGTCCCAAAGCGCTGGCTGTACCGATGCTGCTGCGGACCATGAATCCACAGATCATTGCCGTGGATGAAATCACCGTGGAGGAGGATATTCTGGCCATGACCATGGCGGCTAACTGCGGCGTACGGCTGCTGGCTACTATCCATGCGGCTTCCGTGGAGGAGCTGACGAGAAAACCTCTGTATGCCCGCCTGCTGGAAACGCAGGTCTTTCGCCGTGCGGTGTGTATTCACCGCACCGGTGCCGGACGGATTTATCAGGTGGAAGAACTGCCATGCTGAAAGCGATGGGGAGCGTGCTGGTTCTCTCCGGTTTTGCGGCCCTGTGGCTGGGACAACTGCGCACCTGGCGGCGGGAAATTGCAGTACTGGAAGATGTAATCGGCGTTTTGGAACGAATGGAAAGTCGTATCCGGCTGGAGCGCGCACCTCTTCCGCGATTGTTGTGCGATCTGGGCATAGGGCGGGGTAATATCGTCATCATCTGGATGAAAGCGCTTTCATCGGCTCTGCAGCAAGGGCAGCCTTTACATCGTGCCTGGGTAGACGCGGCTGAAAAACTGCCGCTAGAGGATGAGGCGCTTCGGTCGATTCGGGAATTGGGGTACAAGCTCTCCGGGGATGAGGAAGAGATTAGTGGTGGGATTTCCACTGCTTGCAATCAGCTGAAAAAGATTCTGGAGGAAAAGCGGCGTATCCGCCGTGACCGGGAGCGTCAGGCCGCGGCAGTCTGTTTTTCCGGTGCTGCGCTATTGATTATTTTACTGATTTGAGGAGAACGAGATATGGACGTTGATTTGATATTCCGCATTGCGGCCATTGGAATCCTGGTTGCAGTGCTCAACCAGCTGCTGATCCGGTCGGGCAGGGAGGAACAGGCCATGATGACCACATTGGCCGGTCTTGTCGTGGTTCTGATGATGATGGTTCAGGAAATCAGCAATCTGTTTAACCTCATTGAGAAACTGTTCGGATTCTGATGGAGCAGGTTATTGAGATTACGGTGGTCTGCGTATTAGGCGCGCTGCTGACGCTGGTCCTCCGGAGAGGTACGCCCGAAGCGGCTTTGCTGCTGAGTCTGGCGGCCGCTGTGGCCGCGGCGCTTGTATTGACGGGCAGCATTGGGGAAATTTTAAAGTTTCTCCAAAATCTTACGGACCTGTCCGGAGTCTCGGATGATTTGTTCGTGCCTCTGTTCAAAACGGTCGGTATTGCGCTGGTGGTCAAGATGGGGGGAAATCTGTGCCGGGACGCCGGAGAATCGGCGCTGGCAGCTACGATTGAAACTGCCGGCTCGGTTTGTGCGCTGCTGGTAGCGCTGCCGCTGCTGCAGACGGTATTGTCGTTGCTCATGGAGTTGATGGAATGAAAAAATGCTGCTGTTTGCTTTTGCTGTTACTGATGCTGCTGGCCGTCCCCGTCGCCGCGGCGGAAGTACCGGATGAGCTGTGGAAAGCACTGCCAGATGGAACGGAGGAATTGCTGAAAAGTACGGATCTCTCCTCTGGAACCGCTGTCAGTGATGGAATTTCCGGTATTTTAGACCGTGTCAAGGGACAGGCCCAGGGAATTTTGCATCAGCGGCTGCGGGGGGCTGTTTGTATTCTGCTGGTCGTGCTGCTGTGCGGAGCAGTAGACGGCTTTGCCCGCTCCTCTGGCGGCCCTGTCGGACTGAACATTCTGCCCATGGCGGGAGCTCTTTCGGTGACTTTACTGGCCGCTGGAAGCCTGGAGAGCCTTATCGGGATGGGCTCCAGTACGATTGAGAACCTCACGGGTTTTTCCAAAGTGCTGCTGCCGGTATTGGCGGCGGCCACCGCCTTGAGCGGAGCGGTTAATACCGCCACAATTCAGCAGGTGACCACCGTCTTTTTTGCGGATGTGCTCCTGCAGCTGATTGAAAAGCTTCTGCTGCCGCTGGTTTATCTGTACATCGGTGCGCTGACTGCCGCAGCCTGCCTGCCAGATGGGCGGCTGATCGGCATTGCAGATGCCATCAAAAAAGTGGTTACCTGGGCGCTATGCGGGACACTGCTGATCTTTACCATCTATCTTTCCATCGTCCATATCATCTCCGGTACGGCCGATGCCACTGCGGTGAAACTGGCAAAAGCAACGGTCTCCGGCGTGGTGCCTGTGGTGGGAAGTATTATCTCTGAAGCTGCTGAAACGGTACTGGCCGGTGCCGGCGTTCTGAGAGGCACCATCGGAGTATTCGGTACGCTGGCGGTGCTGGGGGCATGCGCCTGGCCTTTTCTGAACCTGGGCATCCAATATCTGCTGTATAAGATTACGGCGTTTCTGGCCGGAACCATCGGGTCGCCGGAGCTGTGCAAGCTGATCGACGGACTGGGCGGAGCCTTTGGCCTGGTGTTGGGGATGACGGGCGCCTGCGCCCTGCTGCTGCTGATCTCCATATTGTCGTCGGTATCGGCGGTGATTCCATGATTGATGCGATCCGAAACTGGCTGATTACTGTGATCGCGGCGGCATTTCTGATCGCTGCGGTACAAAGCCTGGTCCCTGAGGGAAACCTGCGGCGCATTACGTCCCTGGTTGGAGGGCTGGTGCTGCTGCTGACGCTGATCCAGCCCATGCTGCGCACGGATCTGGGGAAAGTGGACATTGACTATGGGCGTTTTGCACGGGAAATTGAAAACCGCAGGGACGAACTGCAGCAATCCGAGAATACTGCGCTTTCCGAACTCATAGCCGAGAAGACAGAAGCATATATATTGGACAAAGCCAAGGAACTTGGCCTGTCTTGCACGGTGCGTGTTACCACGGAGCCGGGGGAAGACGGAACACCCGTCCCCTCGGCAGCGACGTTAAGCGGCGGAAAGTCGGAGGCCCTTGCAGACTATATGGAACAGGAGCTTGGAATTCCGAAAGTGAGGCAGATCTGGAATGAAACAAACTGACAATACAAAACTCAAAGCAATCTGGGATCGGTACAAATACGCCGCGCTGGTCATCGTACTGGGGACAGCCCTGCTGCTGATTCCCTTTGGAAAGAGCAGCAGCACAACAAAAGCACAGACATCCACAGTTGCCGCTGCGGAACAATCTGTGGCGGATACTGAAAAAAAAATGGAAACCATTCTCTCACAAATTGACGGAGTCG
>QKDF01000268.1 GCA_003245395.1 Clostridia bacterium | reverse complement strand
GTCTTTTTTTATGCTCATTGCGCAAACAAACGTTTGCCACCCGGAAATCGTTGACAAGCGGTTTGTAGGCGGGTAAAATACAAAGAAGACCCTGGAAAGATTAAAGGAGGTATACCGGCATGAAGTTTTCCGGTAAAATTGAGAAGTGTGGGCTGTCTCCCATGCGGAAGTTCCACCCCTATGCGGTGGCGGCAGAAGCGAAGGGACGCAAAATTTATCACCTGAATATCGGCCAGCCTGATATTGCAACCCCTCCCGCGTTCTTTGAGGCGGTGAAAAATTTCAAGCAGCCTGTTCTGGCCTATGCCCCATCTCCCGGAATTCCGGAACTGATTCAGGCCGTGAAGGGATATTACGACAAGCTGGGCATCCACTTCAGCAGCGATGACATCCTGACCACCACCGGCGGCAGCGAGGCACTGGAGATGGCGATGGAGTGCATTATGGACGACGGGGACGAGATTCTGATTCCCGAACCGTTCTATCCCAATTACAACACCTTTGTCCGGGTCACCGGCGGCAAGATCCACCCCATTCCCACGACGCCGGAGGAAGGCTATCACTATGCCGACCGGGCCAAGATTGAGGCGGAAATCAACGAGCATACCCGCGCCATCATGGTCACCAACCCCGGCAACCCCACCGGTGTGGTTCTGACAACCGAGGAGATGCGCCTGATCGTGGACATCGCCAAGGAGCACGATCTGTTCGTCATCGGCGACGAGGTGTACCGGGAGTTCGTCTACGGCGGAGAGCCGCTGGCCAGTCTTGCCCAGTTTGAGGACGCCGCCGACAACGTCATCATCATCGACTCCGTGTCCAAGCGGTTTTCCGCCTGCGGTGCACGGGTGGGCATGCTGATCTCCCGCAACAAGGAGCTGGTCTCCCACGCCATGAAGTACTGCCAGGGCCGCCTGTGCTCCGCCACGCTGGATCAGGTGGGTGCCGCTGCGCTGTACTCCGTCGGTTCCGACTATTTCTCCGCCGTTCGGGACGAGTATAAGCTGCGCCGGGATACCTGCATGGAAAAGCTGTCCCAGATCCCCGGAGTGGTGTGCAAGTGTCCCAAGGGTGCGTTCTATATCATGGCCAAGCTGCCCGTGGACGACACGGACAAGTTCCAGCGCTGGCTGCTGGAGGAGTTCGAGGATCACGGTGACACGGTCATGTTTGCCCCCGGCGAGGGCTTTTACGGCACGCCGGGCAAGGGCAAGGACGAGGTGCGTCTGGCCTATGTGCTCAAACAGAGCGACCTGGAGCGCGCCATGGATCTGCTGGCCTTGGGCATCAAGGCGTACAACGCCCGCTGAGAGCGGATTCATTTGATATAAAAAGAGAGACCTGCCTCGGCAGGTCTCTCTTTTTATATTGTTCATTCCTTTACCGACCCCGCAGGTCGGAAAGACGGCATACGCTGCCGATTTTCAGGCCCGCCAGCACGGATTCGGGGATTTCCATGGACAGCAGCTCGCCATCCCGGCGCACAACCTGTACCCACACCATGGCAGCGTCCCGGCATTCCTCGCAGCCGTAGTCAGCGTCCTCGATGCGCAGGATGCAGATGTCCGATTCCGGCGCGGCAACCAGCCGGGCAAGGGCTTCCTCGCGCGTCATGTTGTTTCCAGCCATGTGTGGTCGAAGCCGTAGGGCAGAAGCTCTTTCAGGGAAAAGGTTTTCTCCTCGCCCGCGCCGTTAAGGCAGATGACCTCAATGTCCGGCGCAAATTCCTGCAGCACCTGCCGGCACACGCCGCAGGGGACGCAGTAGTCCTTGCTTTTGCCCGCAATGGCGATGCGCACAAAGTCGCGGTGCCCCTCGCTGACGGCCTTGGCCACCGCGGTGCGCTCGGCGCAGATCGTGGGGGAGTAGCCCGCGTTTTCAATGTTGCAGCCGGTGAACACCGTGCCGTCGGAGCACTCCAGCGCCGCGCCCACGGGGAAGTGGGAGTAGGGGATATAAGCCCGGTCCAGCATGGCCACGGCGGCTGCTTTCAGTTCGTCTCGTGTCATCAAAACAGCTCCTTTTCTGCGGCCTTACTTCCAGTCGATGTCCCGCTGCGGCCGCACGCTTACATCCATAATATCCTTTGCGTCATAGAATTTCAAGTACCGGTCGCGCTGATGGCGCAGCGTGGTGCCGTCGGGATGCAGGCGGTCGCAGATTACGGCGCAGATGTCCGTCTTGATCTTGGAGTAGGACTCAATGCCCACGGAGCAGAACACCCGGAAGCCCTGGGACTGGAGATATTTGAAGATGGGACCGGTCTTGTTCACATCATCTCCGTCGGGCCGGGCGCCGTGGGGATAGAACAGAATATCCGTGGGGCCGACGAGAGAACCCACCTCGTCAAACCACTTTTTCGTGTCGGCCTGGACGGCGGCCAGAGAGTGGGTGGACAGATTGATATGTCCCCAGGTGTGGCTGCCGAAGGTCCAGCCCTCGGCTTTCAGGGCGGCGATGACGGGCTTGACCGCCGCAATTTCTTTCTGGCGGTTGGCCTCGTGGGCGGCGGACTGATCCTCTTTCTCCGTCATGGTACGGTAGCCCAGAATGCCCTCATACCCGGTCAGAGACAGGCAACCTTTGTCGCCGTAAGGGGAGAAGTCAGGGTGCTCCCGGACAAATTTGTCCAGGATGGTGACGGCGTCCAGATCCTGAGAGATGACCTCCTTGCCCTGGGGGTCCTTGCCCCAGCTCCAGATCTGGCCATTGTCGCCGACGATCAGCTTGTATGTAAATCCGTCCTTGATCATGTAAGGGTAGTAATTTACGTCGTCAAATGAGAATATCAGAGGCTTTTTTCCCTCGGGAATCTTCAGCTCACTGCGAACCATCACGGGGTTGCCGCTGGCGTCGGTTGTCTCATGCCAGACCCGGTTGATGTCCACCAGCACATAGCCCTTGTCATAGACGCTCTGGAGGATTTTATCGTATTCGTCCACGGTCACCATCCAGTCGTCGATACCATTGGACATGTTGTCGCCGTCAAAAGCCAGCTCCGGATAGGCCACCACCGGGTGAAAGAACAGGTGCTCCACCGTGCCGGTCCAGTCCACCCAGTTGACTGAGCTGGGATCGAAAGATGGGGTTTGCTCCGAAGACGCGCTCTGACTGCCGGAGGAATCCGAGGAGGAAGCCGAATCCGCCGCAGAGGAAGCGCCCGCGGAACCGGAAGCGGCAGCGCCCGAAGAGGAGGATTCAGACGAGCCGGACGCAATTGGCGCGGCGGCGGTACCGCAGCCGGCCAGAGATACGGTCAGGGCGGCGGATAATACAAAAAGTAATAAACGGTGCATAAAAGCCATCCTTTCATCAATCTAACAATTTGCTTCTTATTATAACAGCGGATTCGACAAAAAACACTACGAAAGGGTTACAAACCCGATGACAAATTTTGTAGAAAAATTTAATCACTACTTGACAAATAGGAAAAGTATGATATAGTGAAACCACGATAAGAATATAAAAAAGGAGAATGAGCTATGCGCGTTTATGCAGATAATGCGGCCACCACGGCCGTCAGCGAGACCTCACTCGCCGCCATGCTCCCCTGCTTCCGGGAGTACTACGGAAACCCATCCAGCCTGCACACCGTGGGACAGGAGGCTGCGGAAAGACTCTCCCTTGCCCGTCAGACCTTTGCACGGTATCTTCACTGCAATCCCGCGGAGATCACCTTCACCTCCGGCGGCAGCGAGGCCGACAATCAGGCGCTGCTTTCCGCGGCGGCGCTGGGGGAGCGGAAGGGAAAGAAGCACATCATTTCCACCCAGTTTGAACATCACGCCATCCTGCACACCCTTAACAAGCTGCGCAAAAATGGCTTTGAGGTCACGCTGCTGGATATCCCCAAAAGCGGCGTAATCACCGCCCAGCAGGTCAAAGACGCCATTCGGCCGGACACCTGCCTGGTGACCATCATGTTTGCCAACAACGAAATCGGCACCATCCAGCCCATCCCGGAGATCGGCAAGATCTGCCGCGAGGCCGGTGTGCCGTTCCATACCGACGCTGTTCAGGCCGCGGGGCACCTGCCCATCGATGTACAGGCCATGGACATCGGCATGCTGTCCCTGTCGGCGCACAAGTTCCACGGCCCCAAGGGCGTGGGTGTGCTGTATGTCCGCAAGGGTTCTGTGCCTCTCGTCAATGTGATCGAGGGCGGCGCCCAGGAGCGCGGCAAGCGCGCCGGAACCGAGAACATCCCCGGCATCGTGGGCGCGGCTGCCGCCTTTAAGGAGGCCTGCGAGCACATGGCGGAAAACGCCGAAAAGGTGTCCCGCCTGCGGGACAAGCTGATCGCCGAGCTGACCAAGATTCCCCACAGCATCCTGAACGGTGAGCAGGAGCGCCGCCTGCCGGGCAACGTAAATCTATGCTTCGAGGGCATCGAGGGTGAATCCCTCCTCCTGCTGCTGGATCAGCAGGGCGTGGAGGCATCGTCCGGAAGCGCCTGCACCTCCGGCTCTCTGGACCCCAGCCATGTGCTGCTGGCCCTGGGCCTGCCCCATGAGGTTGCCCACGGCTCGCTGCGGCTGTCGCTGTGCGAGTACAACACGGAGGAGGAGATCGACCACATCATCGCCGTCCTCCCGGGCATTATCAGTTATCTGCGGGAGATGTCCCCGGTGTGGGATGAGCTGGAAAACGGCCAGCGGGAACACGTTATCTGAAAGGAGCTGTCTGAGTTATGCTGTATAGTGAAAAAGTAATGGACCATTTCCAGAATCCCCGCAATGTGGGCAAGATGGACGACGCCGACGGCGTCGGTGAAGTGGGCAACGCCAAGTGCGGCGATATCATGCGGATGTATATCAAGGTGGATCACGACACCCAGACCATCACGGACGTGAAGTTCAACACCTTCGGCTGCGGCAGCGCCATTGCCACCAGCTCCATGGCCACCGAGATGATCAAAGGCAAGCCCATCAGTGAGGCTCTGAGCCTGTCCAACCAGGCTGTGGTGGAAGCGCTGGACGGCCTGCCCGCCCACAAGATCCACTGCAGCGTTCTGGCCGAGCAGGCCGTCAAGGCCGCCGTGAAGGACTACTACGACAAGAACAACATCTCCTACGGAAAAGAGCTGCAGGTCTGTGACCACGACTGCGCCCACTGCGCGGGCGAATAAGCAGCAATTCTTCCACGGAAAATTCAAAAAACCGGGCAGACCGATTCAATTGGTCTGCCCGGTTTTCGTATGTATGAAAGGCGAAAGAAGGGACCTGCCGAAAGTCAAATCCGATGGCCGGCTCCCCTCGCTGTGAAAGAGGCAGGATAGGCAAGGATAGAGCGTCAGTAATTCAGTTTCTGCGCCCACTTCAAAGAGTCCAGATATAGATTAACGACCTTGGAAGGAACGCAGAAATGCTCCGTCAGGTTTTTCCAGCGGGCGTTTTCCCAGTCCATCACAAAATCCAGCATGTGCCGCTGCGCATTCGGTTCACCAATTAGGGCGTTTTTTACATTGCCGGAGATGGGCAGCCCCTTGACAACTTCTGCCATGGGGCGGTTCAGCAAAACGTCTATTGAAGAGAAGATACCGGTGAAATAGAAATCAGAGGGTTCTGCGTCTGGATACATCTCACCTGCCAGCAGCTCCATGAATTTGCCGCGGATCAGCGACTGCTTAATCAATTCCGCGTTCTCCACATTCTGCATTTCCTTGAGCATCATCAGGGAAATCCACTGCTTGAGTTCCTGGATGCCGATGTAGGTCAGGGCGTGGGGAATGGATTTGATGCGGTTTTTGGCCTCCATGTGGACGGTGTTGGCCAGCTTCAGCAGCTTATAGGAGAGCCCCAGATCCTGCTCAAAAATGCCGGCGATAACGGCAAAGCTGGGGTCGGGACGGTTGAGCTCTTCGAAGCTGCTGAGCAGATTGACGTTGAGGGTGACGACCTCTCTGGATTTGACAATGGCGGGTTTACTGAAAAAGTAACCCTGAAACAGGCCGTAGCCCATTTTGACCGCTTTGCGGTACTCTTCCCGGGTTTCAATTTTTTCCGCCAGAAACCGCAGCTTTTTCCCGTATTTACGGATCAGAGCGGCCTGGTCTTCCAGGCTGACCATGGGAAATTCCACTTTGATAATGTCCGCCATTTCAATGAGCGGCTCATTGTTGAGATCCAGCACGAAGTCGTCCAGCGCCAGTTGATAGCCCTGCTCTTTCAGGCGGCGGCAGGCGCTGATGGTGGCGGGCGTCACCTGCTCCCGCTCCAGAACTTCCACCACGATGTTCTGCTTGGGCAGCATAAAGGGAACCTCGGTGTCGATCAGTTCCTTTGAAAAATTGATGAAGGCGGCCGCACCGCCCGTCAGATCCTGAAGGCCCATGACCAGGAAAGCATTGTAGATCAGCTCCGTCGTCGCCTGATCGTCATCAATGCCGCAGAAGAAGTTGCTTTCATTCTGCCGGTACAACAACTCATATCCGAAGATTTTCATGTCTGTGCTGAAAATAGGCTGTCTGGCAATGAAAGCATCCATTTGCATGCACTCCCTTTAGTAATACAAAGACGCAGGAAACAAAACTACTTCGACAAAGGGAATTAAACCATTCAATCTCTTGTTTCGCGCGGATTCGCCGCTTTTCTCTTATGATAGCACACGCCGTTTTTCCATTCAACAAGATCTGCAAAAATGGCAGAAATAAAGCGGATCAATCGCATCCGGGCGAAATTTTCATATCGGGAAACGAAAAAACACCAGAGCATGGATGCTCTGGTGTCTCTGTGTCCTAAGGGAAACGCAGTGCGCCTGCGGACGCCGGATTCACGGGTGTGGAACCGCGCCCGCCGTGGTCTTTGCGGGAAGGAACAGGCGCTCGGTGGGGGCGCCCTCCAGCCGCAGAAGCCAGAGTTTCTTGTCCACCCCGCCGGCGTAGCCTGTCAGACTGCCGTCTGTACCCACTACCCGGTGGCAGGGAATGAGGATGGAGATGGGGTTGTGACCCACCGCGCCGCCCACCGCCTGGGCGGAGACACGCTTTGCATCCGGAGCAGCCTCAAGCTGTCGGGCGATGGAACCGTAGGTCATGACTTCACCCCGGGGAATGCTCCGCAGGACC
>QKDF01000234.1 GCA_003245395.1 Clostridia bacterium | reverse complement strand
ATGATCGGCATCAAAACGCCCGGGCTGACCTGCGCGTGGGAACTTGGCCGGTACATGGCGCAAAAGATCACTGCATTTTTGGGTAACAGACGTGAAAACCCGACGTTTTCTCCGCTGCGGCGCGGTATCGTACAGGTACGAACGCTGCCGTGGACGCAGCGCACCGAACTTGTCCGGCGCGAGCCGGAGTACGGGGAGATCGTCTGCCGGTGCAGAGAGGTCACGAAGGGCGAGATTCTGGATGCCATCCGCCGGGGCGCAACGACCGTGGACGGCGTAAAGCGCAGAACCGGTGCCGGTATGGGCCGCTGTCAAGGGGGATACTGCACCCAGATCATTGTGGAGCTGCTGGCGCAGGAGCTGCGGATTCCGCCGGAATCTGTCACAAAGGACGGCGTCGGCTCCAACCTGTTGGGCGGTGAAAAAGATGGAAACCTATGATCTACTCGTCGTCGGAGGCGGAGCGGCTGGGATGGCGGCGGCGCTTTCGGCGGAGGCAACCGGAGTTTCCCGGATTCTGCTTGTGGAGCGCACCAATCAGCTTGGCGGGGTTCTGCCCCAGTGTATCCACCGCGGCTTCGGACGCGGTTATTTTGGAGAAGACCTCACCGGCCCCGAATACGCAGAGCGGTTCATACGCCGGATAGTGCAATCCCATATCCGCGTCCTGACCAGAACGACCGTCCTGCAGCTGAATCGGGATCAAACCGCCCTGTTCTCCGGCAGTGCCGGCCTGACGCAAGTTTCTTTTACCCGTTGTATTCTGGCCTCCGGCTGCAGGGAGCGTTCAATCGGTTCGCTGCCAGTCTGGGGAACCAGACCCGCCGGGATTTTCACCGCGGGCGCCGCGCAAAAGCTGGTCAATCTGGGGCACTATCATCTGGGCAGCGAGATTGTGATTCTGGGCAGCGGCGACATCGGACAGATCATGGCGCGGCAGTTTGTGCAGGCGGGGGCCCGCGTTGTTGCCATGATTGAACAAAAAGCGGTGTTGGGTGGCCTGGCACGCAATCAAAGAGAGTGCATCCGGGCATATCAGATTCCGGTGATCCTCCGGGCCACCATCGACGAGATCTTGGGCGACAGAAGAATTTCGGGGGTTACGGTGCGGCATCTGGATACGGGGTATACACAGCGGCTGGAGTGTGATACGCTGGTAACAGCGCTGGGGCTGATCCCGGAACAGGAACTGACAGATCCCCTGCGGCAGGCGCACGGACTGCCGGATTGGCTTTCTCTGTGCGGAAACTGCGCGTATATTCATGAAATTGTGGACAGTGTCACGACGCAGGCGGAAAAGCTGGGCGCGACCTGCGGACAAGGAGAATCAATATGAAAGATTATTACGGGCGGGAGATTACCTATCTTCGCATCTCCGTCACCGATCGCTGCAATCTCCGGTGCGTATACTGTATGCCGGAAGAGGGCATTGTCAAGCAGCCCCACTGCGACATCCTCTCTCTGGAGGAGATTGCGGAAATTGCTCGTGAGGCGGTGGGACTGGGTATTCGGAAAATCCGCATCACCGGGGGAGAGCCTCTGGTGCGCAAAGGCGTTCTCTCCCTCTGCCGGGAGCTGGCGAGTCTTCCCGGCCTCTCAGAGTTGGCGCTTACCACCAACGGTACGCTGCTGGCGCCGATGGCGAAGGAGCTTAAGGCTGCCGGCGTGGGCCGGGTGAATATCAGTCTGGACACGTTGAACCCGGATAAATATCGCAAAATCACCCGGCTCGGCACGCTGGGGGATGCGCTCTCCGGCATCCGTGCGGCCATGGAGGCGGGACTGACTCCGCTTAAAATCAACACGGTTTTGATCGGCGGCTTCAATGACGATGAAATTCCTGATCTCGTGGCGCTCACGCAGCGGTATCCCATCGAACTGCGCTTTATCGAGCTGATGCCCATCGGACATGCCAGCCCGTTCGGGGCGGAGGCTTATCTCCCGTGCGGAACCGTGCTGGAGCGTGTTCCACAGCTACAGCCTTTGGAGAAAAGCGGTGTGGCGGAGTTGTACCAACTGCCCGGTGGGTTGGGCAGCGTGGGGCTGATCCGTCCCATCAGTCACCTGTTTTGCGGCGAGTGCAACCGCATCCGCCTGACATCCGACGGGTATTTGAAGCCCTGCCTATTCTCCACCGAAGAAATCCCCCTGCGCGGGCTGCATGGGGAAGCGCTCCGGGAGCGGCTGGAAACCGCGATTGCCCATAAGCCCGCCCAGCACGGCGTCCTGACCGCGGCGGAGCACGCCGGTTCTGCCCGGGACATGAACCAGATCGGAGGTTAAAGCTTGGAAGACTTTTCACATTTCAACGAACACGGCAGGGCCAGAATGGTGGATGTTTCTGAAAAGGCTGACACCGTTCGCACGGCCGTGGCATATGGCCGGGTTCTGGTCAACGAGGAGACCTTTCGGCTGATTCAGTCAGGCGGATTGAAGAAGGGGGACGTGCTCACAACCGCGCAGATCGGCGGCATCATGGGTGCCAAGCGTACCGCGGACATCATCCCCATGTGCCACCCTATTTTTCTCTCCGGCGTGGACTTGGACTTCCAAATGGATGAGGGGCAGCTTGCCGTTGAGATTTATGCAACCACAAAATGCACCGGCAGTACCGGTGTGGAAATGGAGGCGCTGACGGCTGTCTCGGTTGCGGCGCTGACGATTTACGACATGTGCAAGGCCGTGCAGCGGGATATCGTCATCGATAAAATCTGTCTGCTGAAGAAAACCGGCGGCAAGTCCGGCGAATTTCTGAGAAAGGACGGCTGATTCCATGAACTATACGGCGGCGGTCATCACCATGAGCGATAAGGGTGCCCAGGGCCTGCGCAAAGATACCTCCGGTCCGGCCATCTGTGAAATGCTGAGGGCAGACGGCTGGGAGGTCGTCTATACGACGGTCATCCCGGACGACTTTGAAACCATTCGGCAAGAACTCATCCATTGCTCCGACGAGCTTGGAGTCTGTCTGGTCGCCACCACCGGCGGGACAGGTTTTTCCAAGCGGGACGTTACGCCCGAGGCGACCAGAGCAGTCATTGAACGGGAGACCCCCGGCATTCCGGAGGCCATGCGCGCAAAATCCCTGCAGATTACGCCCAGGGGCTGCCTGTCCCGGGAGGCGGCGGGCATCCGGGGAGATACGCTGATGCTCAACTGTCCCGGCAGTGAAAAAGCCGCCCGGGAATGTTTGGGCGCGGTGCTGCCCGCGCTCCGGCACGGCGTGGAGATTCTGCGCGGCTGGTCCTCGGACTGCGGGGAACACCATCATCATGACGGAATGGAGGAAAAGCACAATGGCTAAAATTATTGCGGTCTGCATTTCCGAGCACAAAGGCATTCAGAAGCATGAGGTGCCGGAAGTAACCATGAGGGTCGACCACGGCATTGTCGGCGATGCCCACGCGGGGAACTGGCACCGCCAGGTCAGTCTGCTGGGCGTGGAAAGCGTCTGGAAGGTGCAGGAAAAAATTTCGTTTCCCCTCAAACACGGCGACTTTGCCGAGAACATTCTGACCGAGGGCATTTGCCTGTACCAGCTTCCCGTGGGGACGCGCCTGCGGCTTGGCAGCGATGTCGTCGGGGAAGTTACGCAGATCGGCAAGGAGTGCCATAACGACTGCGCCATCCGCAAAGCGGCGGGAGACTGCGTAATGCCCCGGGAGGGTATTTTTATCAAGATTTTAAATAGCGGGATCGTCCGGCCCGGTGATGATCTGGCGATAATTCAGCAGGAGGCGGACTGACCGCCCTGCTATCTCCCCGTACTGTGGCTGCTGCGGATCTCCGTCGCCGAATCACTTTTTCCCGCAGACGAACCGGACAGAAGGTGCATCTATGAAAATACGCGAACACTACACTTGTCCTCTGGAAATTGTACATGATATTATCAAGGGAAAGTGGAAAACCATTATTCTGTTTCAGCTTCAATATGGAGCAGAGTCATTGTCTCAGCTTGAACACCAAATTGAAGGGATCAGTCAAAAAATGTTGTTGCAGCAGTTAAAGGAGCTGGGCGATTTTGGACTGATTCAGAAACAATCCTTTGAAGGATACCCGCTTCATGTGGAATACTCTTTAACACCGGAGCGGGGACAAAAAATGCTGCGGGCCATTGGTATCATGCAGGAAATTGGCATTGACTATATGGTGGAACACGGCATGACAGACATCCTCGATCAAAAAGGAATTTGCTATCAGATGCACGGATGATAACCCACAAAAAAGTGGGTAATTTACAGCCGCGGAGAAAAGCGGTATCCTGAACCCACAGTAATACAGGGGGGAATGCCGTATGAAGCAGGCTTTGATTATCGTTGATGTGCAGCAGGAGTATTTTCTGGGGGGAAAACTTGAACTGTATGAACCGGAAAAAGCATTGGAGCAGATACAAAAAACGCTGCGGTTATTCCGCGAGAGAGAATGGCCTGTGTTTTTTATCCGTCATGTCGGCATACCGGGAAAAGCCTCCATTTTTATTCCCGGAACAATGGGCGTGGAATTGCACCCGGAGCTGATTCCGCATGGAGAAGAAATTGTGCTGGACAAGCATTTTCCCAATTCGTTTTTGAAAACCGGACTGTGTGAGCGATTGACTGCTCTTAAAATAGAGCGTCTTGTCGTCTGTGGAATGATGACGCATATGTGTATAGACACAACCGTTCGCGCTGCGCAGGATCATGGCTTTCCGGTGACGCTGCTGGAAGATGCCTGTACGGGAACAGCACTGAAATGGGGCGATGCGCTTGTCCCATATCCGACGGTTCATGCGGCCATGATGGCGTCGCTCAACGGTACTTTTGCCGCAGTGAAAAAGACGGATTTGTTTTTACAGGAATATCAATCGAGTGCCATGAGGACGGCTGAAATTTGCGATCAATAGAGTTTCACAGCTCGTTTATGACACGCCTGCCGTCAGAGATAAACTTGAACGTCCGTCTCGAAATTACCGCTGACTGCAATGTCGGATACGAGCCACAGGCACTACAGAATGCCGGTACCGGTACGATAAAGGCTGAGACTTAAAGGGGGTCCCATTATGTCCGTTGTTTCTATTCAGAAAACCGCCGGTAATGACTATGCCAGCATTAAAACCGCTGTTGATAAGGTCATTGAACAACTGGGCGGTCTGGAGGATATTATCAAACCTGGTTACAGGGTAATCATCAAGCCGAATCTGGTGGCGACCCCTACAGAGCGGCTTTCCGGCGGGGTTACCAGATGGGAGGTCTGTAAGGCCATCTATGAAGCGGTAACGGCGGTTGGCGCGGATGCGGTGATCGCGGAATCCTCCGCCGCGGGCGCGGATACAGAGTCTGTTATCCAAAAATGCGGCTATCAGGCACTGCGGGACGAGGGAATTGCCGTCATTGACCTGAAAAAAGAGAAGACCTGCGAAATCCCGGTAAAAGACGGCGTTATTGCGCAGACCATCAGCACATGGGAACTTGTCCGGGACGCGGACGCCATTATTACAGTGCCTGTTATGAAGACTCATGACCAGACGGAAGTCACTCTGGGGATGAAGAACTGCAAGGGCCTGCTCACGGATGTAAACAAGAAAAGATTTCACTCCATGGGATTGGTAGAGGGCGTATGTGACCTGGTGCAAACGCTCAAGCCTGTTTTGGAGATCATCGACGGCACCTTTGGCCAGCAGGGATTGGGCCCCATCTTCGGCGAAACAAAAGAGATGGATCTGATCGTCGGCAGTAAGGATTTGGTTGCCTGCGAAGCTGTTACCAGCCTAATTATGGGCTATGAGATCGACGAGGTGAATATCACGGTCTCTGCTTATAAGCGCGGCCTGGGTGAAAAGGAAATGAAGAAAATTCAGGTTGTGGGTAAACAGATCGATGAGGTAAAGAGCCGGTTTAAGCGCTCCTGCGAAGTTGCGAGCGAGGGGCTGCCGTCGTCTTATAACCTGATTTTTGATGAGCAAGCGTGTACGGGTTGCCGCAACACGGTGATCAGCGCTCTGATGGATATGAAGGCGCAGAATTTGTTCCCTTATCTGGAGAACATGAACGTCATTGTAGGGCCCTGTAAAGAGGAGGATCTGCCATCAGATGCGACGCCGGAGAATACGGTCTGCATTGGACTGTGCACCAAGAAGCTGGCAGACGCCCATGGGTTTCGTCTGGCGGTGGGATGCCCTCCCGGCAATGCCGACACGGTTAAGGCCATCCTTGGGGATCGCCGCGAATATGGCGTCCGGTACTCTTGACAGATGCCCTCAGAGTGCTTTTTTCATTTTTTGGTATAGAATCCGAGATGCTTTCCCCATAACCGCCGCAGCCCAACCACGGTTTCGTATTGTGGAATTATCCAACATCAGGCAGTTTGTGAATGCATCACAGACTGCCTTTTTCTGCCTGACCCCGGATGATCCGCTGCTCATGGATTTTTCGTATATTTATCCATCGTACTTTATTTGCTGATCTTGAACAGAAAGAGCATCAGCAGAGAAAAATACACAACGCACAGCCCCAGGGTAATAACGGTCATCATACCGGACTTACAGGCCATGCCAATGAAAACAAGCAGCGGTGCGCCGAAGATAATGGCGAAACCCGAGCCGCTGATCAGATTATTGGCGGCGGGGGTTTCAAAATCTGGATCAATTTCACGCAGCAGCAAAACGCCTGAACTGATTGTTCCCGTCATCATGCCATACATTGACAAGAGTCCCTGGTAGAAATAACTTTTGTAGACCCGTCTGCAGACCCAGACCAAATAGAACCAGGTTACCGTACCCCCGGCAATGGTCAACAGCAAAAAGGGGAGCCAGAGCCCTGACAGATCCCCGATGTCGATCGAAGCGATTCCAGCCACGATCATTGCGTCAAAGAAGAGACCGGAAATGCGCGAAAGCAGGTAATTGTTTTGATACTGCCGCGTCATGACTTTTGCAATCTTCAAATGCTTAAGAATGACACGCGTCAAAATTGCAAGAGCCGAGCCGGTGATAAAATTGAACCCCCAAAAGAGCATGTTCAGCATTGCGGCGACATCTGGAAAATAGGCCGTCAGGAAGGTAGTTATGCCCAGGGTTACAAAGTATGTACCGAGATAAACCAGCATGATCAGCTCCATC
>QKDF01000041.1 GCA_003245395.1 Clostridia bacterium | reverse complement strand
AGAAATATCTGGATAAAAACCCCCACGGCTACTGCCATATTGGAAAAAGCAAGTTTGAAAAAGCTGCAAATGCGCGGGTAAATCCCGCAGCCTATTCGGCGCCCGATTCAGAAATGCTGAAAAAGGAACTGACGCCCGCGCAGTACGCCGTCACCCAGAACAGTGCCACGGAGCCGCCGTTCCAAAACGAATTTTTCAATCTCTTCCGCTCCGGCATCTATGTGGACGTCACCACGGGTGAGCCCCTGTTCGCCTCCGCCGACAAATTTGAGTCCGGCTGCGGCTGGCCCAGTTTTTCAAAGCCCATCGATCCCAATGTGGTTCGGGAGGAGACGGATGGCTCCCATGGAATGCTCCGGACAGAGGTCCGCAGCCGCGTGGGAAACGCTCACTTGGGCCATGTTTTTGAGGATGGTCCCCAGGCATCCGGCGGACTGCGCTACTGCATCAACAGCGCCTCGCTGCGCTTTATTCCCAAAGAGGAAATGGAACGTGAAGGCTATGGCTATCTGCTGGAATTGGCGGAATAAACTGCCTTCAGTACGCAGCTTTGGCCTTTTTCCGGCCCCGTTTCAGCCGGATTCCACCGTACCCAATTCCCGCTTTGCGTCTATTGCAGGTGCGGCAGCTGTGTTCCAGGCGGGATACAGCCGCCGCATTTCCGCTGTTTTGCCGGAGCACACCCTTTGGCGGGTTGAAGCAAACGCTTCTTGCAAAACGGCGCACAATGTGATAAATTAGTCGGGTCTGTATGTTATGAGGAGGGGAAACCATGTCCGCCCTGAATGAAGAAATATCCCGGCGCCGTACCTTTGCTATCATCTCTCACCCCGACGCCGGTAAAACAACACTGACGGAAAAATTTCTGCTCTACGGCGGAGCCATTGCTCAGGCCGGAGAAGTGAAAGGCAAACGCGCGAAGGCCGCAACCTCCGACTGGATGGAGATTGAGAAGCAGCGCGGCATTTCCGTCACGTCGTCGGTCATGCAGTTTCAGCACAGCGGCTACTGCATCAATATTCTGGATACCCCGGGCCACCAGGACTTCTCCGAGGACACCTATCGCACTCTGATGGCCGCGGATTCCGCCGTGATGGTCATCGACGGCAGCAAGGGCGTGGAGGCCCAGACCCGAAAATTGTTCAAGGTGTGCGCCATGCGGCACATTCCCATTTTCACCTTTATCAACAAGATGGATCGGGACTCCCGCGATCCTCTGGAGCTCTGTGAAGAGGTGGAGCACGAGCTGGGCATCGACACCTACGCCGTCAACTGGCCCATCGGATCGGGCAAGGAATTTCAGGGCGTCTATGATCGGGAAAAAGCCCGCATTCTGTTCTTCCAAGGCGAGGGCCACGCCAAAAAGGCCGCGGCTACCGAAGTTGATCTGAACGACCCCGCCGTAGGCGCCCTGATCGGCGAACGGCGCTGGAAGACGCTGCAGGATGAAGTGGAACTGCTGGGCGCAGGCCGGGAATTCGACTTGGATGCCGTTCAGGCGGGAACTCTCAGCCCGGTGTTTTTCGGTTCGGCGCTGACCAATTTCGGCGTGGAACCGTTCCTGGAGGAGTTTCTGCGTATGACGACGCCTCCGCTGCCCCGGATCTCCGACAGCGGCGAGATCGATCCCTTCTCCGAGGATTTCTCCGCTTTTGTGTTCAAGATCCAGGCCAACATGAACAAGGCCCACCGGGACCGGCTGGCTTTCATGCGGATCTGCTCGGGAAAATTCCGCCGCGATACGGAGGTCTTCCACATGCAGACCGGCAAAAAGCTGCGTCTGAGCCAGCCGCAGCAGATGATGGCGGCGGAACGGGAGATCATTGACGAAGCCTATGCCGGAGATATCATCGGCGTATTCGATCCCGGCATTTTCTCCATCGGCGACACGGTGACAATACCGGGAAAGAAGTTTCATTTCTTCGGAATTCCCACGTTCGAGCCGGAACATTTCATGCGGGTAAGTCCTAAGGACACCATGAAGCGCAAGCAGTTTATCAAAGGCACCGAGCAGATCGCCCAGGAGGGTGCCATCCAGATCTTCAAAATCCCGGATGCGGGTATGGAGGAAGTCATCGTCGGCGTGGTGGGCACACTGCAGTTTGACGTGTTTGAATACAGGATGAAAAACGAATACGGCGTGGATCTGCATATGTGGGGCTTGCCCTACGAACATCTGCGGCGGATCAAGGCATATCCCGGCGATCCGAAAGATCTGACTCTGTGTACCGGCGCGGCGCTGCTGGAGGACTTCAAGGGCCACAGTTTGATTGCCTTCGGCGGTGAATGGTCCGTGGGTTTCCTGACCAAAAACAACGCAGGGCTGGAACTGGCGGATTCCCTGTCCGTATAAAAGAAGTTTTCGTCCCGACAGCTATCCCGTGCGCATATGGCTGTCATCAGCAGAAATAGAGAAGGCCGGTGGAGCGTCTGCTCCACCGGCCTTTTTATACGCGCTTTTCCGCTTGTGGCGGGCGGGAGCATAAGCGCCCCGCATTTCATTCCAGTGTCTCCGGTGCGGAGATCTCCTTCCCCACCAGATCGATGATTTTGATAAAGCCGTCTCGGTCTTTCAGCTTGCTGCCCAGAGATGTGGGAACACAGATCAGATTCTCGCGGCCCACCTCGTTCACAAAGGTGCGTACCGCCGGCGGAAAGGTATCTGCCCAGATCGGAAACACAACGGCAGCCCGCTCCCCTGCCTCCAGCTTCGGATAGACCGCCGGCAGTGCCTGCTTGGTCGCCGACATCCGTCCGGCCTTCAGCCAACCCAAAGCCCCAGACCAGTCTTTGCCGTCAGCGATCTGCCGGGCCTGAACACCATAGTGCGCCGCCAGCTGCTCAGCCACCGTCTTGCTCCTGCCGGAGCGGGTAAAATAATAAATCTGCATAAAATGGTTCCTTTCCAGCTTATTTGCGGCAGTAAAGCTCACCGCGTAAGATTAAATCCAACCATTGGTTCCCCAGTATGCCCGATCTACCCGAGACATCTTGCCGCCGCGCTGCATAGCTGCCATGACCCGAAACAAAACCGCCAGACGCAGGCTGTGCTGCCGTTTTCCGGCATGCCTGCGGATTTTTTCAGCGGCGGAGCACACTTTGGACTCAATTTTGCGTCTGGTCTTTTCGCTGACATGATCCCATCCCGCCGCAAAAACAGGCTGTCCAATTCGGTAGCTTTTCGGAATTCCCCACCAGAAAAACTGCCGCACAATATCCTTTGTCACTCTCCCGGCCCCTCCGCCGGCGGCGGTTGAAATCGCTACGCCGATTTTGTTGGCCATGGTCGGATGGGGACGGTGGGGCAGCCAGCGATAGGCCATATGATCAAACAGGCTTTTGAGCTGACCCGTCATTGCCATGCAGTATGTAGGGCTTTCCGCAATCACCACGTCGGCCTGTTCGATGGCTTCAATGATCTCCCCCACGCTCTCCCGGTGGGGACACTTGCCCTCATCCTGCAGGATACAGACAGCACAGCCCATACACTGCGGCACACCGTTGGCCGTAAACTCCCGCAGGCTTTCCGTGTCCGGCCGCAGCTGCTCCAGCAGCAGACGGGTGACATTCCAGGTGCTGCCATGATGCGATTGCCCGTGGAGTACAACAATTTTCATCTTACCACATCCTTTTCTTTTTAAAATGCCGGTCACGGCCGACTCAACAGGGGGTCTCTCTTTCCGTTTGAGATGCGCTCGCCGACACGGAAAACTGCTCCGTATAGGTCAGCCGCCCGTCTATCCGCTCCGACAGCATCAGGCTGATGGTGCTGATCTCCGTCGAAAACGGTTCTCCCAGCAGCGCGCGGCTGTCCGGCTTTTCCCGCAGCCGCACTGCCCGGGCCAGCGTGATGTGCGGGGAAAATCGGCGGCGCTCCAGGTGAAAGCCTTCGGCCGACAGCTGCCTGCTCAGCTCCGCCTGAAGCTGTGTCAGCGCAGAATTCCCGGCACATCCAATCCACCACACGTCTCCCCCTTCCCGGGGGAAACGGCCGGTGCTGTCAAAGGTCAATCGCAAAGGGCAGACCGCTGTCCGCTCCATGGCACGCTGGATGCCGTCAAAATGCTCCGGCGCGACTTCACCCAAAAATGCCAGAGTCAGATGCAGATTTTCAGGCCGGGAAAAATTTCCCCGTCCCATTGCCCGCAGACGTTCCTGCACGGCAAGGATGCGCCCTGCCGTCTTCGCGTCAAAGTTGACCGCAATAAACAGCCGCATAACTGCTCCCTCCCGCCTGTCGGCAAAACCGCTGTCTTTTCCTGCAAAATCCAACCGGGATAAACTCACCTTTATTTTAACACGAAAGTGCGCCGGAACAAGTAAAATCTGCCGCAAAATCGTTTTCTTTTTCGGTGGTGGAAGGGCAAAACATCTCCTGCGGCAGCGGGCAAAAATTTCCGGAAAATCATATTGACAAACATCGATTTGATGATATACTGATCTAAAATCGAATATTTTGAATATGAGGTGAACGCATGCAGACATCGTATCAGGAATATGCATGGGTATTCCAAGCTCTGAGCGACGAGAAGCGGCTTGTGATCCTGGAGATGCTGCACAACGGAGAACGATGTGCCCATGATCTTTTGGAGAAGCTGGATATCAGCCAGTCCACCCTGTCGTACCACATGAAAATCCTCTGCCGATCCGGCATTGTCGTCAGCCGCCAGATGGGCAAATGGATGTATTACCGGATCAGTGAAGAAGGAAGCGCACATGCCTGCCAAATTCTCCATTCGATGACATTTCTGTGTCCGGAGGGAAACGAGCCGTCATGTCCGAAAAACGCCCACACGCCCTTCCCCCAATCGGGATGGGAAAACGGAAAGGAGCAACACGCTTGAAACAGAAGCAATTGTTAAAAATTCTGGTGCCTGTTCTGGTACTTGCGGTCATCGCGGGTATCTGGGCAGTGAAAAACAGCGGCGCACAGAGCGAGCAGGCCGCACAGTCCTCCGCGTCCTCCGCAGCTTCCGGTGAATCCCAGAATCCGGACTTCGTCCTCAATTCCGACACCATCGACATGGATCAGCTGACCTCTTACGGGGTACCCATTATCATCGACTTTGGCGCGGACTGGTGCGGCCCCTGCCAGCAGTTTGAACCTATTTTGGAGGCCGTACATGACAAGGTCGGAGAAACGGCCATCATCAAGTACGTGGATGTGGACAAGAGCAGCGATCTTGCAAACCAGTATCCCGTGAAGGTCATCCCCACGCAGGTCTTTTTCAATGCCGACGGTACGCCCTATGTCCCCAGCGCGAGCATCCAAACGGATTTTATCACTTATGCCGATTCCTCTGGGAAACACGTATTTACCGCCCACGAAGGCGGCCTGTCGGAGGATGAGCTGGACGCCATCCTGTCCGACATGGGGGTGACGCAGTGACCGCAGTGCTGGATCAAATTTCAGGTGTGGTCGCCCAGAGCGGAATCCTTGCGCCCCTGCTGGCACTGGCGGCAGGCATGCTGGCTTCTTTCCTGCCCTGCTCTCTCTCCACTATCCCGCTGATTGTGGGCTATGTGGGCGGA
The DNA here is from genome assembly GCA_003245395.1 of Clostridia bacterium. Lineage (GTDB taxonomy): Bacteria > Bacillota > Clostridia > Oscillospirales > Oscillospiraceae > Oscillibacter. Next base: position 1,569 of record QKDF01000041.1, on the reverse strand, counting down.
ACAGGCCAGCAGGGAACGAAACGAGCGTTTCTGCTCTCGCTCACGTTTGCGGCTGGCTCGGCGGTGACCTTCACCGCCCTGGGCGTTGCCGCTTCGGCAGCGGGGCACCTGATCGGATCATCCTCGTCCTGGTGGTTTGTGGTGCTTGGAGCTTTGATGGTTCTCATGGCCTTGCAAACCTGGGAGATTTTTCAGATCATCCCCTCCAGCTATCTGGTCTCCAAAAACACCCGGCGAGGATTCCTCGGCGCATTTCTGGCCGGAATTCTGGGCGGTATCTTCTCCTCCCCCTGCTCCACGCCGGTTCTGATCGCCCTGCTGGCTGTCGTCGCCGGAAAGGGCAGCATCCTGTGGGGCGTTGTCCTACTGTTCTTCTATTCCGTGGGTCACGGGACGCTGGCCATTCTGGCCGGTACCTCCGTGGGATTCGTGAAAAAGCTCTCAGGAAGCGGGGCATACGGAAAATGGAGCCTGATTTCCAGAATTGTCATGGGCGCGCTGATGCTGCTCATCGGCTTTTATATGTTCTATCTGGGCTTTTGACCGATGGAATCGCAGGCGGGCGTCGGATCATCGGCTGCCCGCCTGCTTTCACAGAATGCAGCTGCCCTGTGATTTTCCGTCTCATCAGTTCCAGTTATCCTCAAAGCCCGCCTGTGCGCTGACAAAAGCCAGCAGTACCCGTCCTTCCAGGGTGCAGGTGTATCGGACAAGGCAGGCAGGGCTCTCCCGGATCAGCCGCACCATATCTCCGCCCAGGGGTGCCCGGAGCATATGGGGACTGTCCTTCAGAAGCTCGGCGTGAAGTGTCAGGTCGCCCTGCCGCACCAGAATCTCGCGGTTGCTCACACGCACCAGCCTTGCTCCCCGGTAAGTGGCGATGCGCCACTCCCGCTCCCCGGCATAGACAAAGCCGATGCAGCCCGAGAAAGCCCCGCCGCAAAAGGGAATCCGCGCCGCTGAGAGCATCAGGCTGTCGCCTCCATGAAGGCACTGGGTCCACACATACTGACTGGGAAAGGAGCATCCCCGGTCGCCCTCCAAATATCCAGCGCCCTTATCGAAGGAAATCACAGCCCCATTCAAAGTAATCTCCCCCGAAACCGTATGGCGCAGGCTCAGCACGCTGTGGCGGCACTCCAGAAATGGAGCAAACCGAAAAGGCCCCATGATGTCCCCCACCGTCCGGGTCAGCGGCCCGTATTGCAGTTCCCCGCGCAGCGTGAGTGCCGGCGTGCTCACATCCAGCTTACACCCCCGCTCGGTGAAAACGGAGTCCCCGACCCGGACGGCAAGCCGCCCTGTAGCGGCGGCGAATGCATCCGAGGGAAAGTCCATGTGCCAGGACTGAGTGTCGGTGACCACCTGCAGGGAAGCGGACGCGCGGCCGGCGCCGTCGATGTGACAAGCAGGGATGAGCGCAACGGTCTGTGTCTTGCTCTGATGCTTAAAATACCAGCCTTCAAAATACGAACGGCGTGTGCCGCCGCCGTAAAAGCTATGCATGCGCCCCGCCCTCCAGGCCGCTCTTGGCGGGATTGTCGATCAGGCGGCCCCGGTAATCAAAGC
>QKDF01000285.1 GCA_003245395.1 Clostridia bacterium | reverse complement strand
GGCGAAATTTACCCCGGAATGGTGCTCCAGCACGCTCTCTTTACCCAGAATGTCCCGGAACGTCTGCGCCGTCTGATCGATGATAGCGGTATATGGAATGATGTAAATCACCCGCTTCATCCCCCATCTGACCGCGTGGCGCAGAGCGAACCCCAGCGAGGACACGGTTTTTCCGCCCCCGGTGGGAACCGTCAGGGTATAAAGCCCCCGCGCCTGATCCCCCGCCGCCAGACACCGGGAAAGGATGCTGTCCCGCTCGCCGTTGAGCGAGGACGCGGACTTCTCCCAGCGCTCCAGATACGCCGAAAAGCGCTTTTCCAGCAGCGGGATGGCGTCATAAGCGCCCCGATCCTGCTCCCCCTGCATGAACCGCTCCGTATCCAGATAATCCGCATCCACCAGACAGGAGTAGAGCATCCGTGTGTAGAAGGCGACGGTAAACTTGTCCGCACCCCGCAGAAATGACGGCGTCTCGCCCTTTGGCGGCGGCTGCTCGGTCTGCCAGAAGGAGCAGTCCTCCACCTTCCGCCCCAGCCGTCCGTAAAGCGTCCCGGCATCCGCTGTGTTGCCTATGCTCCCTCCGTCCGGCAGCCCGCCGTGGTGCCCCGCAACGGCGAACGCCACCGGGGACAGCCTCCTGCCGGCGACTGCCTGTGCTCCTGCCGTGGAGTGATCTACATGATCGCCTTTTTCCGGATGCCGGATATGCTCCTGAAACCGGGCCGAATATTTCCCGATGTCGTGCAGCGCCGCCGCCATGGATGCGTCTCCCTCTGCACCAAAGGCCGCGGCAAATCCCGCGGCCAGGTCTCTCGTTCCTTCTAAATGGGAAAGAACGCTCTGTTCCGCTCCGTCTTCCCGTGTATGGGCAATGTATGGAATCATCCCAAGCCTCCTTGGATTCTATTTCCATATATGGAATTTTTTGTATAATCTTGTCGCCTTCAGAATAGCACGTTTTTTTGTTAAAGTAAATCGTTTTCTTATTCTTCGGCACGATAGCACATGCTCTCAAAAAGCCGTTTTCCCGGTGTACGGCAGCCGGCATTTTCACTTATGAACGCAGCAAAAGGCAGCCGCTTTCAGCGGCTGCCTTTTTCCTGCTATGCTGTTTTCAATGCGGCGGCCTCATATCCCGGGCGGCAATGTCATTCCTCCATCATGGGCAGCACCTTTTCCTCAAAGGCCCTGACAACATTTCCGTCAAACTGCGTGCCCACCCGACCTTTAATATCCTCCAGCGCAGCTTCCGGAGTCATCCCGGCCTGCTTTCCTCTGGGATGAACCAGGGAGTCAAACTGATCTGCAACACTGAGAATCCGGGACTGCAGCGGAATCTCGTCTCCGGCAATTCCCCGCGGATATCCGCTTCCATCCATCCACTCATGGTGGCTTAAAATGTACTGGGCAATCTGCGCAAATTCCGCAGATGCCTTAAGAATCTGATAGCCCGTCTCAGGGTGGCGCTGATACTCCCCCCGCTCCTGCGGAGTGAGCGGTTCGCTTTTTGTCAGCAGTTTCTGGTTCATGTTGATTTTTCCGATGTCGTGCAGTCTTCCTGCGGAGATCATCTCATCCACGGCCTCGTCGCGCATGTCCATTGCTCTGGCAATTTTCCCGCACAGCTGTCCCACCCGTTTGTTGTGGGCCTCTTCCTCCTGATTTTTGTTGTAAAATGCCTGCGTAATAATTTTAATGGCTTCGCTGCGCACACTGTTGCTTTCGCTGAGTTTTTGGCGATACATTGAGTTTTCAGCATCTATAAAAATACTCTCCGTCGTCTGCTCCGGCGCTATTTTCGTTGCAGTTCCAAAGGCGACAGACAGGACAATCTTACCGTCGCTCTCTTCTTTGAGCGTCTTTTTCATCCGAAGAATCATGTCCTGCGCTTCCGCATATTCGGTTTGCGGCAGCAGGAAGATAAACTCGTCGCCGCCGATTCTTGCAATGATATCGTCACTTCGGCACTCCCGCTTTAAAATACCGGACGTGCGGATAAGCAGCTGGTCTCCCGCCAGATGGCCGAAGGCATCATTGGTCAGCTTCAGTCCGTTGACATCGGCAAGAATCAGGGAAAGCGGCAGGTTGCGCTCCGTATCCAGCCGTCTAAGCTCTTCTTCATAGAATCTCCGGTTGTACAGGCCCGTCAGCTGGTCGTGATAGCTTAAATACAAAACCTCCTGCTCGGAGTGTTTCCGCTCTTCAACATTACGCGTCAGACCGACGATTTCAATATCATCGTGTGCATTGAAACGGTATTTGAAGGACAGCTCGACCCAAATCCGTCTGCCGTCCTTATGGATATTCTGTATCTCGGAAATGTAGGTGCGGATCTCGGTGGGCTCTTTCAAAAATTCCTGGACATGGACGGCAGCCACTGCCTGTATCTGACTCAGGAATTCCTCTGGAACGATGCGCTCCAGACCGGCTTCAAGCGCCTCTTCGGGCGTATATCCAATCAGATGCACAATGGATGGGCTGATATAGGTAAATTTGCTTTGCGTGTAGTTGAACACCCAGATCAAGTCCGAGGCGAATTCTGCAATCAAGCGGTATTTTTCCTCGCTGGCCATCAGCGCAATCTCCACTTTTTTCTGCTCGGTAATATCCACCATAAAATACTGCAGAGCGGGGCGCCCATCCCAGGAAGTGCGTACTCCTTTTACCTCAATCCAGACAATTTCCATGTCCTTGCGCAGCATTCGGTAATGCGGTTTTTCGGCAGCGTCGGAGCCGAAAAACCTGTTGTGGTAGGTCGTGACGGCACGCGGGCGGTCGTCCGGGTAAAACAGGTCAAAAAACAGCATTTGCGAAAGCTCCTTGACCGGATACCCGGTCATCTTCTGCGCGACCGAGTTGGAAATTTGAATTCTGCCGCTCTGCACCACCAGAATGCTCTCTGCGGCGTGTTCAAAAATCAGCCTGAACTTTTCCTCGCTCTCCTTCAGCGCACTCTCAATCGCTTTCCGGTCCGAGATATCAAGTACCGCGGTCAGGATACAATCCTGATCCTGATAATGAATCCACATTCCACTGACGAGCGCCCAGATCCGCTTGCCCGTCATGGTCTGAAACTGAACCTCACAGCCTTTCGCCATACCGTCACGCTTAACGGTCGAAACAAACTGCAGCCGTTCTTCCGGCTGAACCCAGCGATAGGCCTCATTGTAGCTGTCGGCGAGGCTCTCGCGTCCAAACAGTGCCTGTCCTACTTCATTGGCAAACAGAATGGTTCCGTCCAGCGTGATGATATCCAGCGCAAACGGCATATTTTGAATGATATGGTGAAACATCTGTGCACTATCCCGCAGTTCCCACAACAGTCGGTCGTGCTCGTGCATCTGCTGTTTTTCTTTGGAGATATCCAGGAACTGAACCGCGAAATAGTGCCGCTCCGGCGAGAATGCCTGAACCCGGTACCAGCGATTCAGGCCCGCCGTATACTCCTCGAATTCCGTGGTGCCGCCGTGCAGAGCAACATTACCATACACAGTAATATAGTCAAATTTCTCGCTTCTCAGATCGGGAAGCACCTCGGTAACTTTTTTCCCAAGGATGTTTTCCCTGCGCAGCCCCGTCATCACTTCAAATGCTTTATTTACCTGAAGGAAAACATAGTCGCAGGGAGCCCCCTCCTCATCCAAAACAATCTTGTGATACGCAAACGCCATGGGCGACTGCTCAACGATCTCCCGATAGAAGGATGCATTCATATCTCCACCTCTTTTCGCTCAGAATCCGTACATATTTCAGCTGGCAGGGATTTCCGACTTTCTTCGGAACAGTCATGTACCTTACGGGAACGTTCAGGAAAATGCCACTGCAAAACATTTGTAATTTATTTATACCGCTTTTCTCTTAGATAATTATATCGTAGTTTTTCAATATTTCAAAGCAAATTCCTTTATTAAAGTAATAAATTATTTGTTTTTAGGATAGATCATTTTGCTATCTTTACCCGCAGTTTACAAATATTTATCTGAAATTGGGTGTCGACACCGGAAAAAAAGCCGCTATAATAAAAAACAAGACCATTCATCCGGAAGGAGTGCTGCTGTCTTATGCCCTCCACCTATGCCCACTACCGTTTTGGAAATGACGTACTCCAGCGTCTCGGTCCATCCTGGAAGGACTGCATTCTCATCCACCGGGCGCTGTTTGACATCGGCGTACACGGACCGGATCTGTTTTTCTTTTACCGTCCTTTCTCATCCACTCCCATTCGTGCCATTGGATATGACACTCATGCCCAGACCGGGCACACCTTTTTCGGTCAGGCCGCCCAGTCGGTCACGGCGTCCGGCTTCAGCCCCGCCGCGCTTGCCTATGCGGGCGGGCTGCTGACGCATTTTGCGCTCGACAGCGTGTGCCATCCGTATGTGGAACAGCAGGTGCTTAGCGGCGCAGCCGACCACACGGAAATGGAGGTTGCGTTCGACCGCTTCCTGCTTTTGAAGGACGGCCTGGACCCCCTGCGGCGAAAACCGTGCGGACACATTCTCCCCTCAGCCGAAAACGCGGCGGTCATCGCACCCTTTTTTCCCCCGGCCACACCGGATCAGGTTCTTGCCGCAATCCGGTCTTTTGTCAGCTATAACAATTGGCTTCATGCACCAGGCGGTGCAAAGCGGCTTTTTGTAAGAGGTATGATGAAGCTCTCCGGACAGGACGCTCAGCTGCGTCACCTGTTGATAACCCGGGCGCAAAATCCCGCCTGTGCCGTCAGTGATCGGGAGCTCTGGCGTCTTTACCAGCAGGCGCTGGCTTTGGCGGAAAATCTGTTTGACGACCTGGAGCACCACCTGCACGGCGGTGAACCGCTGGGCGCAGCCTTCGACCATACATTCGATGCAGAATGATGAGGTGAACATATCTATGAAAGCTTTTCGTCTCACCGCCCTGGAGCGGGCGTGGATTCTCTACGACGTGGGAAATTCGGCTTTTATCCTGATGGTTGCCACGCTGATCCCCATCTATTTCAACAGCATCGCAGACTCTGCCGGGATTTCCCCGTCGGAGTATTTGGCGTATTGGGGCTATGCCGGCTCTCTTTCCACGTTGATTGTGGCCTTTATCGCCCCCATCTTTGGCGCAGCGGCCGACAGGAAGGGCGCAAAAAAGCCCATCTTCCTGATCTCTGTCTGTCTGGGTGCCGCCGGATGTGCCTTATTGGGACTGCCGCTGCCCTGGATTGCTTTTCTGGCAGTCTATGTGGTTGCCAAGGTGGGTTTTTCCGCCAGTCTGGTGTTCTATGACGCCATGCTGCCGGAGGTCACCGTCCCGGATCGCATGGACCGTATCTCCTCTCACGGCTATGCGTTCGGCTATATCGGCAGCTGCATTCCCTTTGTTTTCTGTCTGCTGCTGGTTCTGTTTCACAGTGCGCTGGGGCTGAGTGCCGGAACGGCCATGTCGGCAGCTCTGGTGCTGGTAGCCATCTGGTGGATCGGAGCAACCATTCCCCTGATCCGCAGATATCGCCAGACCGCCTTTTCCCAGCTTCACGACAATTTGCTGCAGGACAGCTTTATCAAGCTGTGGCACACGCTCCGGGATGTGGGGCATGACAAATGCGTTTTGTGGTTCATGCTGTCCTTCTTTTTCTATATTGACGGCGTTTACACCATCATCGACATGGCAACCGCCTACGGCGCGGCGCTGGGACTGAATACCAACGGACTGCTGCTGGCGCTGCTGCTGACGCAGATCGTGGCCTTCCCCAGCTCCATTGCATTCGGCAGGCTGTCGGCCCGTTACGACACCGGAAAACTGATTCAGGTGAGCATTCTCGCTTATACCGCCATCACTGTGTTTGCGGTGTTCCTTGTCAGCCAGTGGCAGTTCTGGGTGCTGGCCGTGGGCGTCGGACTGTTTCAGGGCGGCATTCAGGCGCTCTCCCGGTCCTATTTTGCAAAAATCGTTCCCCCAGAAAAAAGCGGAGAGTACTTCGGGCTCTTTGATATCTGCGGCAAGGGTGCCTCTTTCCTGGGCACCCTGCTCATTTCACTGGGAAGTCACCTGACCGGTCGGGAAAACGTGGGCGTCATGGCTCTGGTCGTCCTCTTCCTCATCGGCATTGTGTTCTTCCGGCGGGCCGACGGACTCTACCGCGCCTCTCGCGCAGACGCGGAACTGTAACCCCGCGTGGCTTCACCGGAAGGCTGCAAATGCTTCCGGGGCATCTTGATCAGACCCGCTCTCCCCCGGCTCCTTGTCGGTGATTAAAAAATCAGGAACACCAATTGTCACTAACGGGCAGCACAACGATTCAATTGCACAAAGATAAAATAAAGAAGCAGAGATTCAGTGAATGAATCTCTGCTTCTTGCTTTCAATAAGCGCCGCGGACACTTCCGCTCAATTCTGTCCGCTTGTCCCGAAAAGGAGCGCATAATACCGCGCCACTCTGGGCTCCAGCCGATCCAGGCTGATCATTCCGGCCTCCCGCAGCGTCTCCCGGCCCTGCGCAAAAAGGAGAATTACTGGAACCGTAAAAACACTGTAGGCAGCAGCCAGTTCCGGCAGACTCTCCACCTCTGCCCGAACCGCCCGAATGCGGGGATAGCTCTCCAGCATACGCTCCAGCTTCGGCAGAACGTCTCGGCACACGCCGCACGCAGGACTGCCGAAATACACCAGCACCATCTCGTTTTTCGTTTGCAGCTCCTTCAGCCCAGCCGCCGAATCAACCGTTTCCATATAGACATCCTTTCCATAATCCCACATAGGCGAAAAGAGCCTTTTTATCGGCTCTTGTTTTTTTCTCAAAGGGGCCCGCTTCTCCGCCAGACCGCTTATGTCTCTGTCTCGTACGATAGCCGACTTGCGCCTTCCTGTCAACCCTTTAGACGCGCATAGGTATCGCATTGTTCGTACAGAATGTTGTTTTCCGGCAAAAAAGATGTATACTGGGGCTGAGGCAAAGTGCGCAGACGCTGGGCCGATCATTTTACGCAGAACAGGAAGTGTGTACGCACATGAAAATCGCAGTGATGGGAACCGGGGCCATGGCCTGTCTGTTTGGCTCCAGGATGCTGCTCTCCGGACACGAAGTCTGGATGGTCAGCGAATGGGCAGAGCAGGTGGAGCAAATCCGCCGCAGCGG
>QKDF01000039.1 GCA_003245395.1 Clostridia bacterium | reverse complement strand
GACGAGACGTCCCTGAAGATTTTTCTGGAGGAGACGGACACCGTGTTCTCCATCAGCGATAAAATCCGGGCGAGCCTGGCCCGCAACAACGACGCCGCCCACAACAACGGCGCGGACAAATTCGTCAATTTCGTCTTCGGCATTCCCGGCCTGGCGGGAATCGTGTTCCGGCTGGTAAAGGGGCTGGATCTGGTCGGCCTGCTACCCCGGAAAATCATTGACCTGTCCCCGTTCCACACCAGCCTGTTCATCACGAATCTGGCGTCCATCAACACCCAGGTGATCTACCACCACTGCTATGAATTCGGCACCACCAGCGTGTTCATCTGCATGGGCAAGCCGGTGTCCAAGCCCGGCGCAGACCTGAAAAGCCGCTCCCGCGCCATGCCGCTGGGCGTGGTGATGGACGAACGCATCGCCACCGGCGTGGAATATTCCCGCTTTTTCGCCGCGTTTACCCGGTATTTAAAGCGCCCCGAGGAACTGGAAACCCGTCTGGACGGGCTGGGCGCTGCCCCCGCCTCTCACAGCGAGGAGGCGGTTATTCCGGAGGAAGCCGCAGCCACGGCGCGGTAGTCCCGCGCAGATTCCGGAATTTTACAGCGGCAGACAGCAGAGGCCCTGCTGTCTGCCGCTTTCTGCGTTTTTTGCCATTTTGACACGGGAACAGGCAGATTGCCGCCGATTTTTACATTTTTCATTATAAACTTATCATAAATTTTCATCAAGCCCTTGTTAAGAACTCTTAACATATGCTATACTGTTCAAGTATGTGAAATTCTTAGGTTTCCAATCCAACGATAGAGGTTTTTTGAAATGAGTGAGGAGAGAACAAAATTTTATCGCTTCCTGTCCGACTTCAATCGGCTTAAGTGGAGCATCGCAGTCAAGGCGATTTTGTCCGGCGCTGTGGCGGGCCTGCTGGCCGTGCTGTACCGGCTGATCATCGAGCGCGGGACGGCGACCGCAGTGACATGCTACGGCTATTTTAAAGACCACCCCCTGTATTTGATCCCATGGATTGCGGGCGCCGTGGCAGTCGGACTTGTGGTGGCCTGGCTGGTGAAGCTGGAGCCCACGGCCAAGGGCAGCGGCATCCCCCAGGTGGAGGGCGTCGTTCTGTTCGGTATGAAGATGAAGTGGTATTCCATTCTGGTCGTGCGTTTTCTGGCCGGCGGACTGTGCAGCATCTTCGGTCTGTCTCTGGGCCGTGAGGGCCCCTCCATCCAGATCGGCGCCGCAGGCGCTCAGGCGGTATCCAAACTGCTGGGCAAAAGCAAGGTGGAGGAGAACTACCTCATCACCGGCGGCGCTGCCGCGGGTCTTGCCGCGGCGTTCAACGCGCCCCTCTCCGGCGTGATCTTCGCGCTGGAAGAAGTCCACCGCAACTTCTCCCCCGCCATCATGCTCACGGCCACGGCCGCATCTCTGGTGGCGGACTTCGTGTCCAAATACTTCTTCGGCCTGACGCCGGAGCTGCACTTCACCCAGCTGCCCCAGCTGCCCATCCATCTGTACTTCTGGATGATCCCCTTGGGCATGGTCACCGGATTTGTGGGCTCTCTGCTCAACAAAGCGCTGCTGGCCTCAGGCCCTCTGTACGACAAAATGCCGTCCCGGTGGGCGCCCACGGTGGCACTGCTGCTGGCCATTCCCTGCGGCATGTACCTCCCTCTGACTCTGGGCAGCGGCCGCGACCTGATTGAATTCGCCGAAACCGCCACAGGCGGCGTGTTGCTTCTGCTTCTGCTTCTGGTTGTCAAGTTCCTGTTCACCTGCACCAGCTTCGGCAGCGGCGTTCCCGGCGGCATCTTCATGCCCATCCTGGCCGTGGGTACGCTGACGGGCAGCATTTTCGGCATTCTCTCCGCCAACCTGGGGCTGTTCCCCACCGAGTACATCACGGACTTCGCCGTGTGCGCCATGGCGGCGGCCATGGCTGCGTCCGTTAAAGCGCCCATCACCGCCATACTGCTGACGGTGGAGATGTCCGGCTCTCTGGTGCACATGCTGCCGGTGGCCACCTGCGCCTTCTCCGCTTTGCTGGTCTCCGACTTCATGAAGATCGACCCCATCTACGAGGTGCTGCTGGAGCGCTCCATCGGTAAAGAGGAAGAAGCTGAAGAAGCTGCCCCCGAACACCAAAAAAAGAGCCTGATGGAAATCCCCGTGGAGCTGGGCAGCTGCGCGTCCGGACGGCGGGTCGACGAAATTACCTGGCCCTCCGGCACCCTGATCGTCAGCCTGCGCCGGGGCAATCAGGACATCATCCCACACGGCGACACCATACTGCTGCCGGGAGATTATCTGGTGATCTTCTACCCCACCGGCCACGAGGAAGAAATCCGCAAGTCCATCACCGACATGTGTCACGAAAAGTTCTGAAATCAGTTTACATAATTTCAGTGCATTCTCTTGCCGCCTGTCGATGGCGGGAATAAAACCCAGGTTTTTGGCAACACTCCTTCCGTACATCTGTGCGGAAGGAGTGTTTTGTTTGAGCGTATTCAAACAAAACATGTGAATGTACCATTTGCTCTTGCTTGGCGAAACCGCAAATGATGCGCAAAATGATCATGTCTCTCATGACCATTTTGTGACTTGAAATAAAACGAAAGGCATGATCATTTTCAATGAAAGAAGCATTGGCCGATATCGGGCCCACTGCGCTGACCTCGGTGCTCTCTCTGGTGGTGCTGTTTGGGCTGACCAAGCTGATGGGCTGTAAGCAGGTGTCCCAGCTGACGCTGTTTGACTATATCATCGGCATCACCATCGGCTCCATCGCGGCGGAGCTGGCCACGGAGCTGGAAGAGCCGGTGCAGCCGCTGACGGCACTGGTGATTTACGGGCTGACGGCCTTCGGCATCTCGGAGCTGTCCACCAAATCCATCCGGGCGCGCAGCTTCATCAACGGCAAGCCGCTGGCTCTGCTGGACAACGGGCAGATCTACCGAAAAAATCTGCGGAAAGCCCGGCTGGATCTGAACGAATTTCTGACGCTGTGCCGTGCGGAGGGATATTTTGACCTGAGTCAGATCCAGACCGCGCTGCTGGAGCACAACGGCTCCGTCAGCTTTCTGCCCAAAGAGCCGTACCGCCCCGCCACACCGTCCGACCTGAACCTGAGTCCCAAGCAAGCCCTGGTGCATATCCCCTTTGTGATGGACGGCAAACTGCTGCCGCGGAATATTCAGGCGGTTGGCAAGGAGGCCGCCTGGGTGCGCCGGGCACTCATGCAGCAGGGCTTTCGCGACGAATCGGAGGTGCTTCTGGCCATGTGGGACGGCGGCACCAAACTGACGGTTTTTCCGATTTCACCGGAAACTCCGCAAAAACAGGTTCCCTGAGGGCGTTTTTTTCATAAGATAGCCTGGGTGATGTTATGGACTGCTGCTGTGACCCTCTGACTCTGACCACCTCCATCAACACGCTGGCGGTGGCGCTGGCGGAAAATTTAAGTGAGGAAGAGCTGTTACTGCTCGCCGCCATATTGGAACAGATGAATCGCACGCTGATCACCATCGCCGCGCAGCGAGATCTGTGCGCCAACCTGCGCAAATCCAAGACTTGAACCGCCCCACTCCCCCGGGGCGGCCAGCCCGGTACCCGATGCCCCGCAGACGGGAAAAAGCAAGGCAAATGCCTTGCTTTTTTGCGTCCTGCCGCCGGATGCTTTCCCGAATGCGCCCCTGGGACTTTTCCGGTTCTGCCGGAATTTTGCAAGAACAGGTTCCTCATGGGCGGATTTTTCATAGAATAGCCCGGGTGATGTTATGAACTGCTGTTGTGATCCGCTGGCTCTGACCACCGCCGTGAATACGCTGGCGGTGGCTATGGCGCAACAGATGACGGCCAACGAACTGTCTCTGGTCTCGGCCCTGCTGACACAGCTGGGCGACACGCTGGGCACCATCGCCGTACAGCGTGAAATCTGCGAAGATGAGCAACAGCTTCCGGCCAATATCGCTGGGCTGCTGTGATTCCACTGCGGCGGCAGCCCGTGCTCCGCGTCCTCCCAGACAGAAAAAAGCAAGGCGTTTGCCTTGCTTTTTTGCTTTATTTCCGCGTCTTCACCGCGCTTTACTCCGCGCCCTCCAGAAGTCCACGGGCCACCTCCACGTTGCGGTGCTCCATCTCCTGCAGGCGCGCCACGGCGGCCTCCTGCTGCTCCGGATGCTCGGTGCGCTCGGCGGCCCGGTCGATCATCCCGCACAGCTGCGCCTTGGTCATGTCGGCAAGATCCACGAACAAATCCTGTCCGATATAGCGCAAAAAGGCCGACACCTTCGGGTCGTATACCACGCCCACCAGGGGAATTCCCTGACCGGCGGCGAAAATCAGTGCGTGGAGCCGCATGGATACCACCACCTGCATCCGGGCCAGCGCACCGATGATCGTGCCCGCACCGCCTACGTCGTTGAGGAAATAGTGGGGCACCGTCAGCTCCTGCGCGGCCATCGCTGCCGCCGCAGGGTCCTGATACTTCTCCACCGCCAGAAAGACCGGCGTCAGGCCGTGTGTCTCATAGGCGTATTTGGCCGCGGCGGCAAAGGCGGGCGCCTTTTTCTCAAAATCCTTCCACCGCCGCAGGGCGAAGCAGATATACCGCCCGTCCAGGGGAACACCCGCCTGAAGCAACAGGCTGTCCACCTTGTCGTCCCCCGCCGGAGCGAGAGTGAGCGCCGGGTCGGCAGTCAGCAGAATCCGGGGCCGCACCACGTTCATGGATTTCAGCTCCGCCAGAGAGTCCGGCTCCCGCAGCGTCACCACATCCACGCAGCGGTTTAGGATATCCGCCGCCAGACGGCGGTGGCTCTCCCGTGTCACAGGGCCGATGCCGCAGCCATACATCTGCACCCGGCAGCCCAGGCGCTTTGCCTGGGCGATGTTGATGAGATAGAACCACAGTGACCGCCGGGAGGTCACATCCTGAATGAGGCTGCCCCCGCCGTTGATGTACAGCCGACTGTGCGCCATCGCCCAAAGCCATACCGGAACATTGGAGCGGTGCACCGCCGCCACCCGATAGGTCAGGCGCGTCTCCTTCGGGTTTCTGGACAGCACGGTCATGGGCATGTCCGGGTCGATGCCCCGCATCTCCTCCAGAATGGCCTCCAGAATGGCGTCGTCGCCGGCATTGCCCCGGCCGTACGCCCCGCAGATCACCACGCCGTCCCGCTTTGCCTTGGGGCGGGCATGGCGGCGGAGAATATCCTGATAAATTCCCAGCTGGGTTGAAACCGTATGGCCGATGGAGAACTGCTCAGACGCCTTTTGAAACAGCTTTTCCCCCATGTCCCGGCGCAGGCGGTCGTCCTCGGCCAGAGCCGCCAGAGCGTCGCCCAGGGCGTCGGCGTCCCCGGGCTGAAACAGATACCCGTTTACATCCGTGTCGATCAAAGCCGGGATGCCGCCCACGGCGGAGGCCACCGTGGCCAGGTGAAACCGGGCCCCCTCCGTCAGCGCATAGGGGAACGTCTCGGACAGGCTGGTGAGGGCGTTGACATCCAGAGCGCTGTAAAACCGCTCCATCCCGCCGCTGATCCATCCGGCGAAGCACACCTTGTCCTCCACCTCCAGCTGCCGGGCCAGATCCTCCAGCTTCTTGCGCTCCTCCCCGTCCCCGGCGATGAGCAGCCGCAGCCGCCGACACTGGCCATAAGCCTTCGCAAAGCCCCGAATCAGGGTGGAGATGTCCTTCACCGGGTTGAGCCGGGCGGCGATGCCCACCACCACGCTGTCCTCGTCCGCGTCCAGGCCCAGGCCGTGCAGATACTCCAGCCGGTCCCCCTGGGGCGAAACGGGCGTGAATTCGATACCGTTGTAAATGGTATAGAACCGGTCGGGCGGAAAGCCCCGGGAGATCAGCAGATCCACCATGGCGTCGGATACGCCGATGCGGTAATCCAGCTTCCGCAGCGCCCGGGCGTTGATGGTGCCGAAGGTCAGATGGCTCAATGGCCGGCCCATATAGTCCAGCTTATAGTCGCTGTGGACGGTGGAACAAACGGGCAGCCCCGTGGTTTTGCGCAGCATGGAACCGATCATGTTGGCGCGAGACCCGTGGCAGTGGATCAGCTCGAACCCCCCTTCCCGGATATAGGCCGTCAGCTCCCGGCGGATGCGCAGCAGGTTGTTGCCCCCGCCCATGACCTCCGTGGGAATGCCCCGCTCCCGCGCCTCTTTGGCAAAGGGGCCGTCCCGGAAGCAGACCAGCTGCGCCGTGATGGTCTGGTTCAAATGCTCCAGCAGGCTCAGCACATGGGTCTTGGCTCCGCCGGAGTCGCCGCCGCTGATCAGATGTATGACTTTCATAAACTGTTACCCTCTTCTGTAAAGCGTGAAAACACGCGAAATTGCTCTTGTGCAATCGGCAAAAGTATTATACAATGGGAAAAGTTTCAGCGCAAGTCGGAAACATGCGGCGCCGCGGCGCCGTTTTTTACGGAGGTCAAAGGGACATGGAACAAAAAGCGCGTAAAAAATTCAATGTAATCGATATTATCGCCGTGATTTTGATTCTTGCGGTGCTGGCTCTGGTTGGCTATAAGCTGCTGAACAGGGACACGGGAACAAGTACAGCCGACACCATCCACGTCACCTACACGGTGAAGGCCGAAGGGGTGGACGCCGCTCTTTATGAGAACTGCCAGAAGCACCTGCCCTCTCCGCTGATGGCCTCGGGCGAACTGGTGGGCGGTCAGATCGAATCCGTCCGTGAGGAACCGTACTACGTCCTGGACGCCAACGGCGACTGGGTCAAGGACCCCAACCATGTGACGCTGTACTTCACCGCCTCCATCGACGTGCCCGACGAGGCGGTTCAGACCACCAAGGTCGGCGACCAGGAGGTCCGCATCGGCAAGACAGACTATATTCTCAAGAGTGAATATATCGAATTTAAGGACGTGGTCATCACCGACGTCCAGTGGGGCAAATAAGCGTTTTTTCGCATAAAAGCAGGGGAAATCCGTCGGATTTCCCCTGCTTTTTTTATATACCGGCAGAATATTTTTATATAGAAAACTGACATCCCTATTTACAAATGCAAGTTGTCAGTGTATAATAAAACCATTCAAAAGACAAGGTGGGACAAAAATGCGCGAAAAAATTGTGCCTGCCCAGTACCTCCAGATCGCACTGGATGTGGCCGGTCGGGT
>QKDF01000093.1 GCA_003245395.1 Clostridia bacterium | reverse complement strand
GAGTCTACGGTTTCCCGGAGCTGGGGAAAGAGCAGCGGGCGGCGATCGCTGCCTCCCACCGCATCGTCAACCCCGGCTGCCACGCCACCGGCTTTCTCTCTTCCACCGCCCCGCTGGTGCGGCTGGGGGTCATCCCGGCGGATTATCCCATGACGTGCTACTCCATTACCGGGTACTCCGGCGGCGGCAAGAAGATGATCGCCGAGTACGAGGCGGAGGAGAAAGGAAACGCCCTTTACAGCCCTCGGATTTATGGCCTTTCCCTCAAGCATAAGCACCTGCCGGAGATGCAGGTGGTGGCGGGGCTTGCGTACCCCCCGGTGTTCAACCCGGTGGTGGACGACTATTACAAGGGCATGGCCTCCACCATATTGCTGCAAAACCGCCTTTTGAACGGCGTGTCCGCGGCGAAGGACGTGTGGGAGAAGCTGGCGGCCTTCTACGACGGCAGTCCCGTTGTCCATGTCGTCCCCTTTGGGGAAAACGGCACGCACCTGGCGGCCAATACGCTGGCGGGGAAGGACACGCTGGAGCTGATCGTCTGCGGAAACGAGGATCAGACCATGGTCACCGCCCTGTTTGACAATCTGGGCAAAGGCGCCTCCGGCGCCGCCGTGCAGAACATGAACATCGTCCTGGGGTTCGCTGAGACCGTGGGGCTGACGCTGGAATAAGGAGAGAACCGATATGAAATTCATCGAAGGCGGCGTGTGCGCCGCGCAGGGATTCAAGGCCGCGGCGATGCACGTCGGGGTCAAGACCCACAACACAGAGAAAAAAGACGTGGCGCTGATCGTGTCCGATGTGGACTGCTCCGCCGCCGCGGTGTTTACGAAAAACGTGGTGAAGGCCGCTCCCATCCATGTGGATCTGGCCCACCTGAAAGACGGCAAAGCCCGGGCCATCATTGCCAACAGCGGCAACGCCAACGCCTGCGCCCCCATGGGCGAGGAGAACGCGGAGCGGGAGTGTGCCGCCGTGGCCACCGCGCTGGGCCTTACGTCTGACGATGTGCTGGTGTCCTCCACCGGTGTCATCGGCCAGACGCTGAACATCGGCGTGATCGAGGGCGGCGTGCCAACCCTGGTCTCCATGCTGGAGAGCAGCGCGGCGGCCTCCGACGCGGCGGCTCACGCCATCATGACCACCGACACGGTGAAAAAGGAAGTGGCCGTGGAGACCACCGTGGGCGGCAAGACCGTCCGCATGGGCGGCATCGCCAAGGGCTCCGGCATGATCCACCCCAACATGGGCACCATGCTGTGCTTCCTCACCACGGACTGCGCCATCTCTCCCGAGATGATCCGCGCCGCCCTGCTGGATACCGTGGGCGTCAGCTTCAACCGCATCAGCGTGGACGGCGATACCTCCACCAACGACTCGTGCATGGTGCTGGCCAACGGCCAGGCGGGCAACGCGGTCATCACGGAGAAGAATGAGGCGTATGCCGAGTTTCTCGAAGCGCTGCAGGCGCTGAGCATCGCCCTGGCCAAGAAGATGGCCAGCGACGGCGAGGGCGCCAAGCACCTGATTACCTGTACGGTGAACGGCGCGGCGGACGAGAAGACCGCCGAGACCGTCTCCAAGTCCGTCATCTGCTCCACCCTGACGAAGGCCGCCATCTTCGGCGCGGACGCCAACTGGGGCCGCATCCTGTGCGCCATGGGCTATTCCGGAGCGGACTTCGACCCGGAGAAGGTGGATGTGTCCTTCGCCTCCGCCGCAGGCAGTATCTCTGTGTGCAAGCAGGGCCGGGGTCTGGACTTTGACGAGACGCTGGCCAAGGCCATCCTCACGGAGCACGACATCGACATCCTCATCCGCATGGGCGAGGGCGACGCCGCGTGCACCTGCTGGGGCTGCGACATCACGTACGATTATATCAAGATCAACGGCGACTACCGCACCTGATCTTCCGATTCTGAAAAAAGCAGGGAGCTGATTTTCCGTGAGCAATCATGAGCAGCAGGCACGCGTTCTGGCGGAGGCTCTGCCCTATATTCAAAAATTCACCGGCAAGACCATCGTGATCAAATACGGCGGCAACGCCATGATCTCCGACGAGCTGCGCCGCGCCGTGATGAGCGACATCATCCTGTTGAGTCTTGTGGGTATCCGCGTTGTGGTGGTGCACGGCGGCGGGCCGGAGATCAGCGCCATGCTGAAAAAAATTGGCAAGGAGTCCCGCTTTGTGGACGGCCTGCGCTATACGGACGAAGAGGTCATGGACGTGGTGCAGCAGGTGCTGTGCGGCAAGGTGAACAAGGACCTCGTCGCCCTGGCCGGTCGGCTGGGCGGTCAGGCCGTGGGCCTGTGCGGCATCGACGGCGGGTTGTTCCGGGCGAAGTGCCTGGACGAGAAATACGGTCTGGTGGGCGAGATTACCGCCGTGAATCCCGAGCCGGTGGAAAACGCCCTGATGGCCGGCTATATCCCCATTGTGTCCACCGTGGCGCAGGGGATTGACGCCGAGACGTCCTATAATATCAACGCCGACACCGCCGCGGCTGCGCTGGCCGCCGCTCTGGACGCGGAAAAGCTGATTCTGCTCACCGATGTGCGGGGCCTTTTGAAGGACCCGAAGGACGAGGAAACCCTGATCCATGTGGTTCGGGTGGAGGAAGTTCCGGTGCTGATCGCTGACGGCACAATCTCCGGCGGCATGATCCCCAAGATGGAGTGCTGCGTGGAGGCCATCAGCGGCGGCGTGGAACGGGTTCACATCCTGGACGGCCGCATTCCTCATTCCATTCTGATCGAACTGTTATCCGATGCCGGTATCGGCACCATGCTGAAAAAGGAGGACTGAACAATGACATCCACTGAAATCAAGGCCCTGACGGGGCAATATGTGATGAACACTTACGGCCGCTTCCCCGTGGCCATCGACCACGGCGTGGGCGCGAAGCTCTACGATCCCGAGGGCCGGGAGTATATCGACTTCACCAGCGGCATCGGCGTCACCGATCTGGGCTACGGCAACGAAAAATGGGTGGACGCCATTACGGTGCAGGCGAAAAAGCTGGGCCATGTGTCCAACCTGTTCTATACCGAGTCCCCCGCCAAGCTGGCCGAAATCCTCTGCAAGCGCACGGGCATGAGCAACGTCTTTTTTGCCAACGGCGGCGGCGAGGCCAACGAGGGCATGATCAAGCTGGCCCGGAAATACAGCTTTGACAAGTACGGCAAGGGCCGCTCCACCATCATCTCGCTGAACAACTCCTTCCATGGCCGCACCATGGCCACCCTGACCGCCACCGGTCAGGAGCGGTTCCACAACTACTTCTTCCCCTTCGTGGAGGGCTTCCGCTTCGCCGATGCCAACAGCATGGAGTCCCTGAAAGAGGTGACTGCCGCCGGCGACGTGTGCGGCGTGATGCTGGAGCTGGTGCAGGGCGAGGGCGGCGTGCTGCCGCTGGAGAAGGCCTATGTCAAGTCCGTGGCGGAGCTGTGCGAGAAAAACGACTTGCTGCTGCTCATCGACGAAGTACAGAGCGGCGTGGGCCGTACCGGCAGCATGTTTACCTTCCAGCAGTATGACATCCTGCCCGACGTGTGCTCCTTTGCCAAAGGCATCGCCGGCGGCCTGCCCATGAGCGGCATCATGGCCAACGAGAAGTGCCGCAATGTGCTCACCCCCGGCACCCATGCCACCACCTTCGGCGCCAACCCCGTGTGCGCCGCCGCAGGTCTGGTGGTGCAGGAGATTCTCAGCGACGAATTCCTGCAGGGCGTTCAGGAGAAGGGCAAGTACCTGTGCGAGCAGATCGAGGCGCTGCACCTGCCCTGCTTTGGCAAGACCCGGGGAATGGGCCTGATGATCGGCATTGAGATGGCCGAAGGCTATTCCAACTCCGACGTGGCCGACAAGCTGGTGGCCGCCGGACTGCTGGTGCTCACCGCCGGACCGGGCATGCGTCTGCTGCCCCCGCTGGTCATCACGAAAGAGGAGATGGATGCGGGTCTCGCTATCATGAAAAAGACGCTCGCTTAAAAAAATCTTTTTTAAAAGGCGGAGCCCCCTTTACTGTAACAGTAGCAGTTCCTGTTCCTTTTACTGTAGCTGTTACTGTTACGTTCAAAATTTTGCAAAACTTTGAGGATTTTACTAAATCCTCGTCAACTTGCACACGGACGTGCACGAAACCGCGGCAGCGGAGCTTATTGACAAGACAGGAGAGGACATTCCATGGAACATCAAACCCATTTTCTCAAGCTGCTGGATTTCACCCCCGCACAGATCCAGGAGTTTTTGGACACCGCGGCCGACCTGAAGGCCAAGAAGAAGGCCGGGATTCCCCACCGCATCCTGGAGGGGAAAAACGTGGCTTTGATTTTTGAAAAGACCTCCACCCGTACCCGCTGCGCCTTTGAAGTTGCGGCGCAGGATCTGGGGATGGGCAGCACGTACCTGGGGCCCAGCGGCTCCCAGATCGGCGTGAAGGAGTCCATCGCGGACACCGCCCGGGTTCTGGGCCGGATGTACGACGGCATCGAGTACCGCGGCTTTGAGCAGGCTCGCGTGGAAGAACTGGCTCAATACGCCGGCGTGCCCGTGTTCAACGGCCTGACCAACGAATTCCATCCCACCCAGATTCTGGCCGACTTCCTCACCGTGCAGGAGCACTTCGGCAAGCTCAAGGGCATCAAGTTCGTGTATCTGGGCGACGCCCGGTACAACATGGGCAACTCCCTGATGGTGGGCTGCGCCAAGATGGGGATGCATTTCGTGGCCTGTGCGCCGAAGAAGTATTTCCCCGACCAGGCCCTGATCGATACCTGCCAGGCCATCGCCAAGGAGACCGGCGCCGTACTGGAGTTCATCGAGGACCCCATGGCCGCCACGAAGGACGCCGACGTGCTCTACACCGACGTGTGGGTCTCCATGGGCGAGCCGATAGAGGTCTGGGAGGAGCGCATCCACGACCTGGCCCCCTATCAGGTGACAAAGACCCTGATGGACAACGCCGGCCCCCAGAGCCGCTTCATGCACTGCCTGCCCGCCTATCATGACCACAAGACCAAGGTGGGCAAGGAGATGGGCGAGAAGTTCGGTCGGGACGCTATGGAGGTCACCGACGAGGTGTTCGAGTCCGAGCAGTCCATCGTCTTTGACGAGGCGGAAAACCGCATGCACACCATCAAGGCCGTCATGGCCACGCTGATGAAGTGAATCAAAACCGGAAAGAGCCGGGAGAGCAAACGCTCTCCCGGCTCTTTTGCGCGGGACGCCGCTTCCTAAAGTTTCGGCCTGTGCAGAAATTGTCAAAACTGGGGACGAAGCCGCATCGGAATGCTTGACACAGTGGCCCCCACCCCCGTACAATAGAGCAGCTGGAGTTCATCGATGGAGGTTGCGATTATGGAGCGTTCATCCGGCATTTTACTGCCGATTTTTTCCCTGCCTTCTCCCCACGGCATTGGCACGATGGGGCAGGCGGCATATGACTTTATAGATTTTCTGCACCGCGCGGGCCAGCGCTGGTGGCAGATTCTGCCGGTGGGGCCGGCGGGCAGCGGCGATTCGCCCTACCAGAGCCTGTCCACCCACGCGGGCAATCCCATGCTCATCGATCTGGAGGCACTGGTACGGGACGGGCTGCTGACGGCGGAGGAGCTGTCCGCCGTTCCGGACGGCGCGGCTGGCGCGGTGGATTACCCAACGGTGGTCGCATCCCGGACGCGGCTGCTGCGCGTGGCCTTTTCCCGTGGATGGGAGCGGGATCAGGACAAGGCGGCGCTGTTTTCCGTGGGGAAGCCCTGGCTGGCGGACTACGCCCTGTTTCGCGCCGCCATGGATGCGTTCGACGGCCTGCCGTGGCAGGACTGGCCCGACGAGGGTTTGCGGCGGCGCCGGCCCGAGGCGATGGATCGATGGAGGCGGGAGCTGGAGGAGGATATCCGCTACCACACCTATGTCCAGTATTTGTTCTTTACCCAGTGGAGCGCGCTGCGTAGCTATGCCAACAGCCGGGGCGTGAGTATTCTGGGCGACCTGCCCATCTACGTCTCCCTGAACTCCGCCGACGTGTGGGCTGAGCGGGAGCAGTTTCTGCTGGACGACGACGGGCATCCCAGTCATGTGGCCGGTGTACCGCCCGACTATTTCAGCACCGACGGGCAGCTGTGGGGCAACCCCCTGTACGACTGGGAGTGGATGCACAATGACGGCTTCGGCTGGTGGATTCGCCGGGTGGAGAGCGCCGGGCGGCTGTTTGACGCAGTGCGCATCGACCATTTTCGGGCCTTTGCCAGCTACTGGTCTGTGCCCGCCGGGGCGGAAACCGCCCGGGATGGCCACTGGGAGCAGGGCCCCGGCATGACGCTGGTGGGGGTGCTGACCTCCTGGTTTTCCAACCTGACGTTCATTGCGGAGGATTTGGGACTTCTGACGCCGGACGTGGGGGCGCTGCTCACCGCCTCCGGTCTGCCGGGGATGAAGGTGCTGGAATTTGCCTTCTCCGGTCCGGACAATGCATACTTGCCGCATAATTGCGTCCGCAACTGCGTTGTTTATACCGGCACCCACGACAATGCCCCCGTGCTGGGCTGGTACCAGGATGCCGCACCGGAGGAGTTGGCATACGCCAAACGTTATTTGGGAGCCGAAGGGGCGGATGAGCTGCGCCGCGCCATGCTGCGGGCGGGGCAGACCTCTGTGGCGGAGCTGTTCGTGGCCCAGCTGCAGGACTATCTGGGCGCGGAGGGCCGGATCAACGTGCCCGGCCTGCCGGAGGGCAACTGGCGCTGGCGCATGGAACCCGGGAGTTTGACGAATGCTCTGGCAGATGAAATTTATCAGCTGACGGTGGACGCGGGCCGCTGTCCGCCGCGGAAAGCAGTTGACGAACCCATTCGTCCGTGATAGAATCAAAATTGTGAACGGAAAGACATACTCTGCCCGTCCACCGGAAAAAATAGACTTGTCCATCTGACCGGCGGGGATTCGATCCAAGCTGCAAGACCGGAGAGCGCAGGCGCGGGAAACCGTGCTTTCTCTGCTGTGTGTTGCGTCCCTTCGCCGATTTTGGCGGAGGGGCGCTTTTTGATTTTAAGAAAGGAGCTGCTGCCTATGGAGGACCGTGTTGCGGTCATTGCCGTCCTGGTGCGGGACATCGAATCGGCGGAGGCGCTCAACGCCTTGCTGCACCAGTACGGGCAGTTTATCATCGGGCG
>QKDF01000169.1 GCA_003245395.1 Clostridia bacterium | reverse complement strand
GTTCACCAGATAAACAGATTCAGGTATGAAGGTGATCGCAATGGGTTCGTCGGACAGATCCGCCTGCGAGGCGGCAATGGAAGAGACGGTGCTATTCTCGCCCGGTTCCAGCGGATGGCGGAGAACCAGAACTGTTCCGTCGGTAAAATCCTGCCAATTCAGCGGGTCCATGATGGTCAGCTCTGCGGCTGTTCCAGAGGAATCCACAGTTGCATCGACCGCTATTGCAGATGAGCCGTGTTGTTCGGCCGCGTTTATATTCGCTGCGGTGTCTGCCTGGAAACCCGAATCCTGAAAGACGGCTTGAAAAGAACCGGTGGTAAGATTGGCCGTAACATTCAGATTATCAGACCATGCGGCATATGCCGCGCCGACCAGACACAGGCTGACGGCCAGCGTCAGAAAGACCGGCGCAATTTGCAGCTTTCTCCCAAATTTCATATCGCTTCCGCCTTCCTGCGCAGATCCGGCTTGATCCCTCTGCTTAAAGAGATCTGAACGCTATAGCTGTTTTTGTTGGCCAGAAGAACCGCCTCCACCCGATTCCGAATATGGAGTTTGCTCAGTATGCTGCTGATATGCTTTTTCGTAGTGCCCTCGGAAATATAGAGAGTTTGGCTGATGGAGGCATTGCTCATACCCCGTCCCAGCAGCAGAAGAACCTCCAACTCGCGATCAGTCAGAGCCTGAAGGGTTTTCTCGTCTTCAGACCGGCTGTTCATCCGTTCCACCAAAGCGGCGGAGTAGAATTTACCGCCCCGTTCCACGGTTTTCAGGCCGTACAGAATCTCGTCGATAAATGCATCCTTAAGCACATAGGCGTCCACGCCCAGATCCTGTGCCCGGCAAAAATCACTTTGCCTGGAAGACGAGGTGATGACAAAAATTTTGGCGCTGCACGCGTGATCCTTGACCCAACTCAGGAAGGAAAAGCCGCTTTCTCCGCCCAGATTCAGATCCACAAATGCCAGTGAGACCTCCTCTGTCTCCATAATTCGAATGGATTCCCGTACCGTTGCTGCCTGCAGAATCTTTTCGCCCTTTCGATACATCTCGATCAGAGAGCACAGTCCCTGCCTGGCCAGCGGGTGATCATCCAGAATCAGAATCATAGCGAATTTCCTTTCCTTTTATGACTTGGGTAAAGAGCAGCAAATGGTGGTTCCAGCTCCCGGACAGGATTCCAGCGTCAGATGACCGCTTAATAAACTGGTCAGCGTACGCATATTTCGCAATCCGTGTCCGCCCGGAGAAACCTGACCGCAGTCAAAACCCAGTCCGTTGTCGTGAATCTGTGTAATGAGCGTACCCCTTTCTTCTTTCACACACACGTCGATTCGGGAGGCGTTTCCGTGCCGGATGGCATTGTTCACGGCTTCGCAGATAATCCGATACAGCGCGGTTTTTTGATTCACGCTGAGTTCGCCCGCTGCGGAGGCCAAATCCAAATAAACTTCGGCTCCGCTGAGGCTGTGGATCTCGTTGAGGTATTCGGTAAGCTTATCCGCCAGGGTGTTTTGCCCGTCGGATTCCCAGCGCAGTCCATAAATTGCCTCCCGCAGTTCCCGCATGGTGGATTCGACCGCTTTGATGATCAGGTGCAACTGGGCGCGCGTTTCCTCCGCAGGGCAGGTACCTTGGCGCTCTTCCAGCAGCCGCAGACAGCACACCACGGAAAACAACTTCTGAATTACTGTGTCATGAAGCTCGTTGGCGATGCGGTTTTGCTCTTCACTGACAATATAAGATTCCACCATTGCATGGAGATCGAGATCCCGCATGACGATGCCAACCAGTTTTAGATAGAAAGAAGCCTGCGCCTCTGACTGCGGGGAAGATGCCCGTTCGGAATGCGGGGTAACCAGAATACCCTGTATATTGGAGGAACTGCTGATGTAGACGATGTCGAACAAAGAAGTTCCGATCCGGAGCTCAGACGGCCACTGATCCCTGGGACCGGTCAGGGTCAGTCCGGTCAATCGACTGTTTAAAAGCATTCTTTGCGTGTCGCCCAGCCCACTGCAGCAAATGGACTCCATCTCCTGCGCCAAGCTGATTTTAGCCAACAGGCATCCCTCTGGCGCAACGGTGCGGAACAGGAGAGCTGCCATTTTTTCCATGACCTTCTCCGGGTCAGTGATGCCAAACAGATGAAAGAACTCGTATAGCTCCAGCGTATGCTGCAAAGACTGCTCGTTGCGCCGCGTTTCCAGCCGCAGGCTTTCGTTCAGATGGGCCAGTGCCTGTTGATGCTCCTGCAGCTTTCCGATATATTCCAGCAAGAGAAAAAAGCCTGCGGCGACCAATAGAAACGCCATTCCCATATTGATGCACAGCACGGAGGATGGAGGCGGCGCATCCAGCCGCACCCCGGTTACTGCGCATACAAGGCACCATCCCATGGAGACCGGCACGGCAATGCGCAGGCGCCGGTCGATCCGACCGACCGCCAATACAATGGTAAATGAACTGATAAAGTACCAAAGATAGGGGCTGAAGAACCCGCCGGAAATCATGATAAACAAACCATATGCCACGACTTCAATTGTCATGACCAGAAGAATGCTTGAAGAAACGGACCCAAGCGGGAGCTGATTTTTCCAAAAACGCTTATAAAGCCTGTTTCCCAGAATACAGGCGCTGACAATCCCCACGGCAATTGCCAGTCGGCGGAGCGTGAGCGCATGGCGGTACATCAGCAGAAAGGATAGCGTGGAACCGCCCAGAGACAGGTAGCGATACAAAAGATAACGGTTAATCAATTCCATGCTGCCGGCCTGACGTGTTTCATCCATTGTGAAAGGCACCTTCTTTGTGTCCGGGGCGGACGGCAGGCGCCCCTTGACTTCCACCGCAAATTTTAAATAAATATTGAATGCGTACTAATCATAATCCTGCAACTATACAAATACAGTCGAATCATATCCTGCTATTTCCATCAAAACACAAATTGAAACATTTTGTATGATATAAATCGATTTTTTAAAAAATATCTGAAAAAACGGGCTTCATACCCCGATGAAGATGTGTACACAGCACCAATTGAGCTTGAACAATAAAGACGAAGCCATGCGGATGCATGGCTTCGTCTTTTCAAATCGTTTGCGATCCCAATCCGGTCGCCGCGGGTCAAGCCCGGATGGTATGACGGCTTGGCAATAAGGTGCGGGCCGCAGCTTAATATTCTGCCGCACCGTGGCCGAAGATACCCAATAGAGCGGGATACTCAGCACTGACTCATGAGACGGATATAAAACTCCACAGCGCGTTTGACGGTTTCCACACGGATGTGTTCGTCGTTGCCATGGATGCTGTGACGTTCATCATCGGTCATATCGGCGGCGGAAAAGCGGTAGACATGGTTGGAAATCTCTGCGTAGTGCCGGCTGTCGGAGCACTGGACCATCAGATAGGGGCTGACAATGCAGCCGCGCCAGGTGCCGGCGACGGCGGCGGCCACCTTATCCCAGGCGGGGCAGGCCGTCTCGGAGATGGGGCTGGGATTCATGGCTCCCTCGCCCACGGTCAATTGTACGCTGTCATCGTTTACAACGCTTTTGAGATAGGCCACGGCTCCGTCCACGGTGTCTTCTGGGTTCAGGCGCAGGTTTGCCACCAGAGATGCCGTCGGCGGAATGACATTGGGTGCCTGACTCCCTGACGCCTGAGTAAACGCCACAGTGGTACGCATCAGTGCGTTGAGTTCACCGCCGGATTTTTTGCAGATGCTGTCCAGTACGCCGCCAAAGCACCACAAATTTGCGAAGATCATACGGTACAGGAACGTGGAGCGGCGGCCCAGTGTGTCGAACATCTCCGCCACGGGTTTTGTCAGACGCATCCGGAAAGGGTGGCTCTCCGCGCGGCAGCAAGCCTGGGACAGAGTGCCGATGGGCGTGTGCGGCTTGGGCGCGGAGGCGTGGCCGCCGGAGGAGGCGACTTTGAACTGGAGATTCAGCATTCCCTTTTCGGCAATCCCCACCAGACCGCAGGGTTCGCTGACGCCGGGGAAGATGTCCTCCACCACAGCGCCGCCCTCGTCTACCACCAGGGCGGGCGTGATTCCGTTGGCTTTGAACCAGTCCACAATGCGCACGGCACCGGGGCCATTGACCTCTTCGCCGCCGGAGAAGGCAAAATACAGATCTTGCTTGGGCACAAAGCCCTTGGCGATCAGGTGGTTGGCAGCAGAGAGCACGCCGTTGAAGGTGATTTTTGTGTCCAGAGCGCCGCGGCCCCAAAGCACGCCGCCCTGATCGATGACGGCGTCAAAAGGAGGCTTTGTCCAATTCTCTGCGTCCACGGGCACCACATCATAATGCGCCATCATAACGGAGGGTTCACTGTGTACGCGGCCTTCCCATTTGAACAGAAGCGCCCGGTCGGGCAGGCGGGTCAGCGTACAGACGCGGAAAACCTCCGGGTAGAGCGCGGGAAGCAGGCCGATCAGCTTCTCAAATTCACTGTCGTCCTCCAGGGTATGGTCGTAAAACGATACCGTTTTGCACCGGACTAATTCCTGCAGGGCGCGTACGGCAGAATCGCCGTCAAATTCCACGGCTTCATATGACTGAACGGCCTGCTCATGGGGACGAAATTGCGCGGTGCGCACCAGGACGACAGCCAGAAACAAGACGATCAGTGCAAGAAGAATGTACAAGATTACCATATGACCCTCCTTAATCCAGAAAACCCTTTTTATATAAAAACCGACTGACGCCAAGCGTGAACAAAACGCTCACCGGAACCATGATCCCCACCGTACCGGCGTTGAAGGCCGGCACGAAGATAAACAGGACCAGCATCAGAACCACGGGAGCTACGGAGATTTTCCAGTTCTTCGAGATAAATACCACGCCCAGCCGCCTAACAGGGCCGGAATCATCTGGGCAAAGGCCGGCTGCAGCACGGGTGCTTCCAGCACGGGGGTCAGCGGTACAATCAGGATCACGCCTAAAATGATAATCAGCGTGGTGACAATGCTGGATATGGCAATGGCGATGGTTGAAATCACTTCACCCTCTTCGGAGTTTGCTTTCACGCCTGCCTGTTCCAAAGCATTGAGCGCACAGGGCAGCTTGAGGTTGGAGATGTTGCCGGTTACGAAGGAGAGGTAAGAGCCGCCGGCGCCCAGCATGGGGACGTAGGTGAAAGTTTCCACAACGCCCACCGCCCAGTATAGAGGCGCCGTGGCAATCAGCCCCATAACCAGGCCGTGGGGATCGGGAGCGGCGCTGAAAATCAACCCCACAGCCACAGGAAAGAGCAGGAGAATCACCATGACGGAGAGGTTCCAGATCATGCCCCATTTGTGGACGCGATCTATGTAAGAGCCGTTTGTATTCATAATACAACCTCCTCAGCCCAGCCAGGCTGTGATGGGGATGGCGCTGGCCATGCCCACAATCAGACTGACAGGCAGGGCATAATCGGCGATCCAGCGGATCTTTGCACGCTTTACCCCAATGCCCGCAAGGCTCATGATCACCGCGGAGACCGCCATGACACACACGGGAATCAATCCGGTGGCGGAGCCTTTAAAAACAGAGGAGACATCGCAGAACACAAAACCGAGAAACGCCGCAATCATACCGATAAACATGGCGGAGGAGAAAATCTCGGCCCACTTCCGGTCCCGGTTTTCCATGCGGATCATGCCGTTGAGGAGCTTTTTGGCCACCACGGGTACCAGCCAGATACCCACCATGATGCTGATGGTCATGACGGACGCGATGGTGACATACTGGCTGGCAGTCAGGCCGGAGACAGAGCCGAAAGATAGGCCCATGGCGTTTTCTGCATTGTTGGCGGAAATGGTCTCATAGGACAGGGAACCCACCACACTCAGACGAAGCCATGGTAAGGCCACCCCCAGATCCTTTGCAAGTGTGATGACGCTGATGACAATGGCCACGGCGGGAGCGATGGTGAAGACCGCAGCGGTGACGGCGGTTTTTTTGAGCTTTCTGCTGTCCATACCGATTTCACGGCCGTGCTTCCAGGCTTTCGCCAGAAAAAAGATGCTCTGAGCCAGTACGACCGCAATGACAAACCCGACAAGGAAAAAAAGGATAGGGCTGTTAATGCTAAAGTTCAAATGTCTCACTCCTTGCTTCCAATTTTATGTATCATATCACGAGCTGCGACACAAAACAACCGGAAAGTCCGGATGGAAATACCGCGCCACTATACGGACAGACGGCATGAATGGACGACTTGTGATCGTATGGAAAATTATTTTATGGAATGTCAATATTATTTTTCCAATATCTTCATTTTTTAAGATTCGTTTTAGAATTCTCATGTATGTTTGACATAATAATCCAAAAATTGCGTGTTAGTTATAGAAAAATACGGGAGGGGTTTTTATGGGAATTAGTTCTGTAAGTTCAAGCAACGAGGCATATCTGCAAAAGCTTCTGGCGCAGCAGGCGCAAAGCGACGATTCCACCACAACCGACAGCACGGATTCCGACAGCACAGATGCGGTAGATTCTACCGCCCAGACAGCGAATTACGACATTCTGGAGCTGAGCGGAAACTCCGTCAGCGGCGCAAACAAGGCTCTGCTGGGCTCAGACGAGGGAGACTATGACTCATTGGATCTGAGCGATGAGGCTCAGCAGTATCTCGATACGCAGAGCACTGCTTCAGAACAGGCCCCGGCTGCTTCAGGACAGGCTCCGGCCACATCCAGCACAGACCAGACCGACGATTCTGACTCCACGGAAAATCTTTCGCTTTACACGGAAGAGCAGCTCAAGAAGCTGCTTGAAGAAGGCGATATCACGCAGACGGATTACAACTCCGAAATTGCCAGACGTCAGGCGGAGGAAGCGCAGAAGGAAGCGCTTGATCAGGAGGATCAGCAAACTGCTGCGGCGACGAATTGAGAATTCTGCAAGTAAGCCAGGCCGGATATCCGGCCTGGCTTTTTCACATTGTGCGCAGCTGCAAAATATGATAGTTCAGCGGCGGATTTGACGCACGGGGTACATCACCTGTGAAAGGAGGGTATTCTATGTGCTGCTACCGCTGCTACGGTGGCTTCGGCATCAGCTATCGCTGCTGCTGCCGGTGTCGCAGAATTTCCGGCTGACCCTGTTCTCGGGAGCCGGGAGCCCGTTAATACGGGCTCCCGGCCCCTATTTTTATGAATTTTGAAGGCAAAATTCGACGGCCAAGCATAATACCGCCACAAGGGGAAATAAATAAAACATATCTGATTCCCAAATGTGCCGGTCAATGCTGAATAGCCAGTGAGGAAAGAAATGCAGTATATTATCTCGTTTTTTGAAGGAGTCATCTCCTTTATCTCCCCATGCCTGCTGCCGATGCTGCCGATCT
>QKDF01000314.1 GCA_003245395.1 Clostridia bacterium | reverse complement strand
TTGAGCGGCTCGCCGTCGGCATCAATGGTGACTTCGCCCACGCCGCATGCGTCCAGGCTCTTGGCGTCATCCACATCCAGCAGGTGACCGTCTTCAAATAGGATTTCACCGGTGGCGGGATCAGCCACGGGGTAAACCAGCTTGTGCCCGGTGATACGCGGCCACATGCACAGCTTTTTATTGAACTTATACCGGCCGACGATGGACAGATCGTAGCGCCGGGGATCGAAGAACAGATTGTTGAGCAGGGTCTCGCTGGCCTCCACAGTGGGGGGCTCGCCGGGACGCAGGCGGCGGTAAATCTCCAGCATGGCGTCCTCGTAGGTCTTGCAGGGGTCCTTCTCCAGTGTGGCCACGATCCGGGGATCGTCGCCGAACCGGTCCAGAATCTCCGCATCGGTCTTCAGACCCAGAGCGCGGATCAGGCAGGTGATGGGCAGCTTGCGGTTTTTGTCGATCCGGACGTAGAAGACCTCGTTGGCGTCCGTCTCATACTCCAGCCAGGCGCCCCGGTAGGGGATCACCGTGGAGCTGAGGATGGGCAGATCGGTCTTCAGGTCGATATCCTTGCCGTAATACACGCCGGGGGAACGGACGATCTGAGAGACCACCACGCGCTCGGCGCCGTTGATAACGAAGGTGCCGCCATGGGTCATCAGGGGGAAATCTCCCATGAAGATCTCCTGCTCCTTGATCTCCTCCGTCTCCTTGTTGCGCAGACGGACCGTGACCTTGAGCGGGGCGGCATAGGTGGTATCCCGCGCCTTGCACTCTTCTACATTATACTTGGGGTCCTCGTCCATCTTATAGTCGATGAAGCTCAGCTCCAGATTCCCCTGATAGTCGGAGATGGAGCCCACGTCGGCAAACACCTCTCGCAGCCCGGTATCCCAGAACCACTGGTAAGAATTCTTCTGAATCTCCAGAAGGTTCGGCATGGGCATGACTTCCTCGTGCCGGGCAAAGTTCTTACGAAGGGTTTTTCCGTAATACTTGTCTTTGGCCATCTTCTAATTCACGCAACCTTTCTTTTCGCCCCGCCGGTCCTGTCCTGCCTGCGGAGACGGTCTGTTCGTGAGCCATGAAGCGGAAATTTTATGATACACTCGGCAGTGTTGTTAAATTTCGTGCACTTCGCTCTTGCAATTTTCTGTGGCTTATGCTATCCTGTATCCAATACAACTAGAGTGGTGGAGTATCCGTCATTTGACATAAGCGATTTATTCTACCATAGGATTTTCCATCTGTCAAGGCGGATTTTGGGCGGCTGAAGCTTTTTCAGCCGATTTTTTATGGTCTTTTCCCGGAAGATAATATAAACGCCGTCCTGCGGACTTCTCCGCGGGACGGCGTTTTTGATGTGTCTGTGCGTTCAGTTATATAATTTTTCGTCGTCGTAGTCGTCGTATTCGCTGCAAAATTTATGCATCAGGCTCTTTTTCATACCGCAATAACCCACGGAAAGATCGTGCCATCCGCCGACCACCAGGCAGACAAACGCCGCCAGCGCCAGGCTGGCACCAATAATTTTCAAGACCATCTGCGCGGTTTTGCTCATAATATTCTCCTCCTTTGGGGAACCCCTGGTTGGTATGTTCTTTAGTATGATACACGATCCCGCCAAATATTACAAGTGTTTAGAGAGATATTCCTCCCGGATCGGCTCCGGCACCAGCCGCCCGCCGGTGGCCCAGAGGACATGGGACGCGCCCGCCATTTTTCCCTTCAGGCCGTGTTCAGCCAGATAGTCCCGGGCAGCCGGATATGTCCGCAGACCGCGGTATCCGGCAAACGCCGCACAGGAAGATGGTTCTATAAATATGTCCTCCGTCTCATACAGCGCTCGCAGATCGTCGTAAAGCCGACCGTCTGACACCGTGAATTCGCCGGAGAGCAGGTGCTCCGCCCTTTGGCACACCAGCCCCGAGGGACGGCTGACCGCCAGGCCGTCGGCCTCGGTGATCCCGGTCAGGCCCGCGTCCTGTACGCAGATGCCGCTGCCCTTTCCGGTGGCCAAACCCAGCAGCATGCAGGGACACTGGGTCGGCTCTGCAAAAAAGATGTGTACGTCGTCGCCGAATACGTGCCGCAGGCCGAAGGCGATCCCGCCCGGAGCGCCGCCCACGCCGCAGGGTACAGTGACAAACAGCGGATGCTCTTCGTCCACCTCCATGCCCAGTTCGGTCAACTGGTCGGCCAGCCGCCGTCCCGCCACGGCATAGCCCAGGAACAGAGCCCGAGAGTGCTCGTCGTCCACAAAATAGCTTTTAGGGTCTGCGTCGGACAGCTTCCGCCCCTCCGCCACCGCGTTGCCGTAGTTGCCGGCGTACTCCCGAACCTCCACGCCCTTTTGGCGCAGGAGGTCTTTTTTCCACTGCCGGGCATCCGCGGACATGTGCACCACCGCCCGGTAGCCGATGGCCGCGGACATGATGCCGATGGACAGCCCCAGATTTCCGGTGGAGCCCACCTGCACAGTGTAGTGGGAGAAAAAGTCCCGGTGGTCGGCCAGCACGGCATAGTCGTCCCCGGGTGAGAGAATCCCCGCCCGCAGAGCCAGGTCTTCCGTGTGCTTGAGCACCTCGTAAATTCCGCCCCGTGCCTTTACCGAACCGGCCACGGCCAGGTCGCTGTCCATTTTCAGAAACAGCCGTCCCTCGGGCGCCTCTCCCCTGTCGGAAAGCAACTCACGCAGGGCGGGCAGTTCCCGCAGGGGAGATTCGATCCGTCCGCCGACGCTCTTTGTCTCAGGAAACACCCGCATGAGAAACGGGGCGAAGCGATCCAGCCGCTCTGCCGCGTCCCGGATGTCCGCCGCCGTCATGGGCAGCGTGCCGCAGACCGTGTGGAAAGGCCGCAGGCCGGGATTGATCCAGCAGGTCTCCCGCCCCGCGGCCACATTTTCCAAAACAGGGTAGCCCTTCCAGAGCCGTTCCGTCATGCGTCCTTTCGTCCTTCCTCCAGATAGGGCAGGAACTTGAGCATC
Organism: Clostridia bacterium; assembly: GCA_003245395.1. Taxonomy (GTDB): domain Bacteria; phylum Bacillota; class Clostridia; order Oscillospirales; family Oscillospiraceae; genus Oscillibacter. Next base: position 4,380 of record QKDF01000314.1, on the reverse strand, counting down.
AGGGGAACATAGGTGGCCACAAACGCACCCATTGCCGAATAGACAACAGGTTTTTTGCACCGGGCCGGGAGCGCCGCACCCGCCATGATTCCCGCCGAGAACAGGCAGATTTTCAGCAGAGCATAGTCCTGCCAGCTACTCTCTTTTGCATATCGATCCGCAACTTTAAATAAACGTTTCATAGCAGCTCCTTTCACTCGCACCCATTTTTTCTTTTGATACTTTTATCATAGCATACCCAAAGAAAAAAGAAAAGCCGCACAAATTTGAAAAAACCGCTTTTTTCCAACCGCAGGCCATATTTTTTACAAAACGCGGCGGAGCGGCCGCCGGGAGAATGTCTCCCCCTACAGCCGCTCCAGAATTGCTTTTTTATATTGTAGGAATGCCGGGCTCAAATGGAAGTCCGCAGCCCGGGGCTTTTCCTCCCGGATGACCAGCTCGTCGGTGATGCACCCGGGCTGGCCGGTGAGAATATAGATCCGGTCCGAGAGCACCAGTGCCTCGTCGATATCGTGGGTAATGAACAGTGTGGACAGGCGGATGCGGCCCATCACGTCCAGATACCACCGGTGCATGGCGGACTTGGTCAGGGTATCCAGCGCGGAAAACGGTTCGTCCAGCAGCGCCACGTTCCGTGAAAACAGGTATGTCCGCAGCAGTGCGGCCCGCTGGCGCATCCCGCCGGAGAGCTGGGCGGGGTATTGCTTCCCCGTCCCCTCCAGACCGAATTCCGCCAGATGCTTCCCCGCTTCTTCCCGGGCCTGTTTTTTCCCCATGCCCCGCAGCAGCAGGGGCAGGGCCACATTGTCCTCGATGGTGCGGTAGGGCAGCAGCAAATCCTTTTGCAGCATATAGCTGATGTGGCCGGGGCGACCGGTGACATCCTCTCCGTCCAGCAGCACCTGTCCCGCGTCAGGGATCAGCAGGCCGGAAATTACGTTGAACAGCGTGGATTTTCCGCTGCCGCTCACCCCCAGCAAGCACACCAGCTCCCCCTCCCGCAGCGTGACGGAGATGTCCTCCAGCACGCCCTTGCCCTGGTAGGAGACGCTCACACCGCGTACTTCCAGCTTCTCCATTTTAACCGGGCAGATAGTCGTCGGTAAAGCCGGTGTTCTCCGGGATGTTGTCCGTCACCAGCTTGTTTTCGTCCAGCCAGTTGTAGAAGGCGTTCCACCGGGTGGGATCGATATAGCCCCACTGCTTGGCGTCCGCCTGGTACTGCCCCGCCAGATACTCCTGGCTGGCCTTGACCAGATCGGCGCTGTCCTTAAGCTCCGGCACGGCGGTCATCAGCAGATCGGCGGCCTCGTCCGGGTTTTCGATGGCGTAGGTATAGCCCTTGCCCAAAGCGGCGAGGAATGCCTTGGCCGTATCGGGGTTGTTTTTCAGAAAGTCGTTGTTGGCGATGACCACGGGCGTGTAGTAGTCAAACACAGGGTTGATGTCGGCAAACGCGAAATAGTCGGTGTCCAGGTTCGCCACCTGGCAGGCAATGCCAGCCCAGCCATAGAAAATCCAGATGGCATCCACGGAGTTGCTCTTCAGAGCGGAGACCTCGTCCGTAACGGTGGAAGGAATCAGCTGTACCTTGGAGAAGTCGCCGCCGTCGGCCTCCACCACGTTTTTGAGCATGGCCTTCTCCACCTCCATATCCCAGGTGGCATAGCGCTTGCCCTCCAGACCCTTGGGACGATCCATCCCCTCGCCCTTGCGGGAGATGATGCCCGACGTGTTATGCTGGATCAGTGCCGCCACAGCGGTGATGGGCAGGGCGCCATCCCCCACCAGCGCGGGGGCCATGGAGTCCTGGAAGGATACGCCGAACTGAGCCTTGCCGGAACCCACCAGCACCTCGGCGCCGTCCTCGGGCGGCTGGACGATCTCCACATCCAGACCGGCGTCCTTGAAATAGCCCTTGGCCTGAGCCACATACAGGCCCGTGTGGTTGGTGTTGGGCGTCCAGTCCAGTACAAAGGTGATCTTCGTCAGTTCCCCGGATGCGGAGCCGGAGGCTGACGCCGTCCCGGAGGCGGAACCCGCGCCGGAAGCAGCGGGGGTCGTGGTTCCGCAGGCGGCCAGACTGCCGACCAGTGTCAGGGCCAGAGCCGCTGCGGCAAATTTTTTGATGCAATTCATCGTAGTTCCTCTTTTCATCCAATTCTTCAAACTCACTTAGGGTTCTTCGTGCAGGTGCGCATAGGGCATGCACCTGCGCTGGAGCAGATCCACCAGTGCCATCAGTGCCAGACTGATGACGGAGATGAGCAGGATCACGGCAAACATTTTATCAAAGGCGAATGCCTTCTTCACGCGGGTCATGTAGACGCCCAGACCGCTGAAGCCGCCCAACCACTCGCTGATCACCGCGCCCACGACGGAATAGGCCGCCGCGATGCGCAGTCCCGAAAAAAACTGCGGCAGAGCCGAGGGCGCCTTGATGTACCGAAAGATCTGCCAGCGGCCCGCACCCATGGAGCGCAGCAGGTTCACCGCGTCCGGGTCCACGGCGCGAAAACCGTCCAGCATCCCCACCGTCACCGGGAAAAAGGTCACGATGACAATGAGAATGATCTTGGGCGTCATCTCATAGCCGAACCACAGCACCAGCAGCGGTGCGATGGCCACGGTGGGAATGGTCTGGGTGATGACCAGCAGGGGGTAGAGCGCCCGGTACAGAATATCGAAGGCGTCCATCAGCACGGCAAAGACAAAGCCCAGGCCCACACCCAGAGCAAGGCCGTAAAACGCTTCTTGGAGAGTCACGGCGGCGTTGTCCCGCAGGGCGCCGAAATCCCCGACAAAAGCCCGGACCACGTCGCCGGGAGAGGGCAGCATATACCGGGGAACCCACTCCAGCACGGACGCCGCCTCCCAAAGCGCCAGCAAAAAGACGACGGCGATCAGAGCCGGAAGCTTATTTCTGCTCCGTGTGATGCTTCTTTGTCTTTTTTTCAATGGTCAGGATCTCCCCTTCCGGCCGGTAAGTAACCTTGATGTAGGCGGACACCGACGGTGCGCCGGCCCGGATCGCCACCTTCTGGCACTCCTTCACAACGTCCATCAGCTGATCGTAGTCGTCCCCCTCGATGGCGGTCTCGAACGGGCCGACATAATAGTTCAGACCCGTGCTTTTGATATAGGCGATCACCTCGTCCACCATGCGGACCAGCTCCTCGTCGTCGGATGCCTGGGGCAGCGTTTGGATTGCAACGCTTGCTTTCATACTTGTTCCTCCGTTTCGTTATATTGTGTGCGGCGTGCAGGCCGCGGATGCAAAAAAGCGCCCTCGCCGGTCATATCGGCGAAGGCGCTGCGCTTTACTGTCGTAAACCGTATGTTCCCTACGCTGGCATGATCCAGATCAGGTATCAGGGTCACGAAATTCATTCGTTTCTCAGCCCGTCTCTCGGACTCCCCTTTTTCAAAATGGTATTATATGCCGAATCGTCTCCGCTTGTCAAGTCGCAGGCGCAAACTCCCCGGCCATGGACCGGCGGTTCTGCTTGGCGGCATACATCTCCCGGTCGGCCCGGACAAAGACATTCTCCATATACTCTCCGGGCTGGGCACAGGCTACCCCCACGGATGCTTTCAGCGGAATCCCCGTCTCGGCCTGAGTCTGCCGCAGCAGCGCGTGGATTTCCCACGTTTTGCGGTGGATTTGCTCCACCCCGCAGCCGCAGGCCAGTACGCAGAATTCGTCTCCGCCCAGACGAAACACCCATTCTTCGTCTTGGTGGAAAACCTCCTGTAGGGCTTGCGCCATCCGGCACAGCATCTCATCCCCAACCTGGTGGCCATAGGTGTCATTGATATCCTTGAAGCGGTCGCAGTCCACCACAACACAGCATTTGCGGACTTCTTCCGGCTCCCGATCCAGGTGGTTTATTTTCTCCATCCAGGCCGCGCGGTTGGAAAGGCCCGTCAGGGCGTCGGTATATGCCAACACGATATAGTGCTGCTCAGCCACCAGGCGCTCGTTCTGCTGCTCGATCCTCCGGGTTTTATTCACTGACTGGACAAACACAACATAGCACAGACAGACCCCGGCTGCCACAGCCAGCCAACCCGGCAGGTATTCCGGCCGCATGGTCAGGGGAGCGGGGTACACTGCCGTGAACGCCAGCCCGGCATAAACCGTCAGCGCGGCTGATGCCATGGACCGCCACGTCGCCTTTGCGCTGACCAGCAGCTCCTGAATTCCGCCCACCGCATCCCAGGCGGAGGCAAACAGAATCCCGCCCACGGTCAATATGACGGCAAACGCCACGCTGGCACCACCGCCGGTAAATTTTCCCACTGCCCGACCCATCACAGCCAGGATGATCGAGTACGTATTGGCAAAACAGAAGCACAGCACAAAGCGGCTGTCAC
>QKDF01000229.1 GCA_003245395.1 Clostridia bacterium | reverse complement strand
CCCAGTGATCGATGAAAACGAGGCGCAAAGGTGCGCCTCGTTTTTCATTTTACAATCGTGCCGCCGCCCACTACGGTCTCTCCGTCATAAAAAACCACCGCCTGGCCGGGTGTAACAGCTCGCTGCACCTCGTCAAACCGAACCATCACACTCCCACTACCGGTCGGGATGACAACAGCCGCCGCTTCTCTCTGGCTGTACCGGGTCTTGACCGTCACCCGCAGTTCCTGGGTTAATTCCGGTATGGATATCCAGTTCAGCCGATCCGCCGTCAAGGATCTGCTCCACAGCAAATCATCTGTCCCCAGACGAATTGCTTTCGTCTCAGCATCCTTATCCAGTACATAAAGCGGTGTTTCGGTTGGCAGTCCCAGCCCCTTATGCTGCCCGCGGGTGTAACGGACAAAGCCCTTATGCGTTCCCAGCATTCTGCCATTGACATCTACGAAATCTCCCTGTGGTGAAGGATGCCCCACTGTCCGCTCAATAAAAGCGGCATAATCACCGTCCGGTGCAAAACAGATGTCCTGACTGTCGCGCTTTGCGGCATTCACCAGTCCGTTTTCCTCCGCAATCTGCCGTACCTGGGTCTTATGCAGCTCTCCCAGCGGAAACAAGGTGTGTGAGAGCTGCTGTTGTGTCAGCATGTACAAAAAATAGCTCTGGTCTTTGCTGCGGTCCACTCCGCGCAAAAGGAGATACCGCCCTGTATCCGAATCCCGCTCTACCCGCGCATAATGTCCTGTGGCCAAAAAGTCTCCGTGGAGTGTCAGTGCCCGCTGAAGCAATGCGCCGAATTTGACGGAACGGTTACACTCCACACAGGGATTGGGCGTCCGGCCCGCTTCATAGTTCTCAACAAAATCACGGATCACAGTATCACGGAATACCTCTGAAAAATCAAATACATAAAATGGAATTCCCAGCCGCGAAGCCACCGCCCGGGCATCTTCCGCATCTGTCAGAGAGCAGCAGGTCTTCTCTCGGCTCTCCCCCAAATCCTCATTGTGAAACAGACGCAGATTTACCCCGGACACCTGATAACCCGCCCGCTGAAGAAGCAGCGCAGAGACAGAACTGTCTACACCGCCACTCATCCCTAGAAATACATGCTCTTGCACCATGAAGTCCTCCTTGGAACGCAGCGCCCGGCCCTGAAATACATTGGGCCGGGCTGTATCGTTTTCTTATTCGCTGTAACGCTGCAAAAATGCATCCGGCGGCAGAGCGTCGGCCAGCGCCAGCAATGTGGGATTAAAGCCGCCGGCGTAATCGGTGTCCACGTCTGATACCGTGGTGTTCCCAACCCGCCGGTTCGGAATGGACACCGTAAACCGGGAGCCAACACCCACTTCCGATTCGGCCAGTATACTGCCCCCATGATCCTCCACAATCTGCCGACTCAGCGTCAGTCCCAGTCCCAAGCCATGCGGCGGTGGATCTAAAACCTCCTGATGGAGATAACGGTCAAACAGCGTACTCAAATGGGCCGAATCAATCCCACAGCCGGTGTCGCTGACCGACAGCACTACTTTCTTTCCCGCTTGCCGAACTTCTACTGTCACTTTGCCACCTGCGGGAGTAAATTTAAACGCGTTAGACAGAAGATGAAATAGCAAGCTTTCTATTAATGTGGCATCAAAAGCACAGATACAAACCGGTTCCGCAGAGAAAAACCGAAGCTCCAGTCCCAGAACACGAGCCGGTTCCTGGGCATTTGCGCAGGCAATGCGCACCAGTTCCACCAGGTCTCCGTCCTGGAGCCGCAGTGGGCGGTGATCCACCAGACGACCCGCTGCAGTCAAATCGGTTACAAGACGTAAAATCTGATAATAGCTCTGATCCAGCCGTGCGGCACGGCGATCCAGATCCGGATCCTGATCCCGCAGCTCAGGCGGTGCCAATGCAATGGATGCCAGCCGAAGGCTGTCGAGCAGATTTCGCATTTGGGCCGCAACAGAAGGAAATAACCGCGAAAGAAATTCATCATCCTTTTCTTCCATATTAGCTCCTTTCCCCCAGCAAATTGGCCAACTTAGCTTTTGCACGGGATTGCATCATAACACCAGGGAATCATTTCCTGTTTTTCGTATAGGATAGCAAAAATCAGACGAAAAAACAAGAATTTTCTCTTTTTTTATGAGATTTACAGAAAAATGGGTATATTTCGCAAAAATATTCTTGTCAAACGCAATTTGTGCATTTTGTATAACAATTTTTAGTTAACTTTCGCGTAATTTTACGTAACAAACATTCGACATATAAAAAAACAATGATATAATAGTGGTGATGATTGCCGCGAGCGGACGGCAAAATATACGAAAATGGAAGGTTATGTGCATGGCGATCAAAGTTGGCATCAATGGGTTTGGGCGTATTGGGCGCGTGGCGCTGCGGATCATGTTGGAGCGGGGCTGCAGTTCCTATCAAATCTGCGGCATCAACCTTAGAAATGCGGATTTGGACTACATGGTCTATCAGGTAAAATACGACACCGTCTTCCGGACTTTTCAAGGAACAGTAGAGCATGACGACCGGCATCTGATCATTAACGGGAAAAAAATTCGGGTATACAGTGAAAACGACGCCAGCCTGATTCCCTGGGACGACTGCGGTGCGGAGTACATTATCGAATCTACGGGTGTGTATAACTCCACGGAAAAGGCTGCGGCGCATTTTCAGGGCGGCGCAAAAAAAGTTGTCATCAGCGCCCCTTCCAAGGATGACATTATGCCGACCTTTGTCATGGGCGTCAATCACAAAACCTACACGTCGGATATGAACATCGTCTCCAACGCCTCTTGCACAACCAACTGTCTGGCACCCATGACGAAGGTCATCAACGATACCTTTGGCATTGAGCAGGCGCTGATGAGTACCATTCATTCCGCCACGGCCAAACAAAAAGCGGTGGATTCCCGGGCTGGCCGGGACTGGCGTACCGGGCGCAGCATCCTGGGCAACATCATCCCTTCCAGCACCGGCGCAGCCAAAGCCGTAGGCCGGGTTATTCCGGAGTTGAATGGCCGGATGACCGGCATGAGCTTCCGTGTTCCCACCAACGACGTCTCGGTGGTGGACCTGACAGCTCGGCTGAAATCTTCCGCCAGCTATCACGATGTGTGCGTAGCTATGGAAAACGCCTCCCGCAACAGCATGAAGGGAATTATCTCCTATACGGCGGACCAGCTGGTCTCCTCTGACCTGACCGGCAATTCCCACACCTGTATCTTCGATGAAACCGCGGGCATTATGCTGGACGACAATTTTGTCAAGCTGATTGCCTGGTATGACAACGAATGGGGCTATACCAGCAAAATTCTGGACCTGATCGCTCATATGCACGAAGTGGACACACAGGTTTAAACCAAGCAAGGAGACGGGGACAAAGCGTCCCCGTCTCCTTATTTCAATTTTCCACCGGCGCTTTGCGCTTTTGTCCCCGGCCTCCGCGCCGGGAGCGATTGGTCTTTACGGGCTTTCCCTGCTCCTTTTCCGCCGCGGCAGGCTCACCCGTCAACGGAGCGGCGGGAGACTGCTTTGCGGCTGCCGCAGGCACATCCGGCTGCTCGGCAGTCTTCGGCTGGGGAGCAGTTTTTGCGTTCTCCTGGGAGCTTTTGCGCCGCCGGGAGCGGGTTCGCTTCACCGGCACTGTCTCAGTCTGAGCGGCAGGCGGTGTTCGGACTGCGGATGATGCGGCCTGTTGTTTGGCTGCGGTCTGAAACAACTCTGTCAGATGCTCAAACGCCCTGCGTCCCTGCAGCGGACCGTATTCCCGCACCAGCGCCGCCTGAAGCTCCTGCAGATCTGTCGCCCGCAGCAAAAATGCCCGCAGGCAGGCCGCAATGGATGGACGCAGCGCCACTTCCCGGAAGGTATCAGCATAGCGCGCCTGCAGTGCGCTCATAGCCGCCTCATAGCCCTTATCCTGACTGATGACATAGGCATAGTCTGCCTCTCCCCGGCCGATCAAGACACCCAGCTCGGTGATGATCTGAAAGTCGATGGAGTTTTTCCCGCCCTTGACGCTTTCCAGGTATTGAATGTTTGCCTTGCTGTTTTTGCACAGCTCCTGAATCTTGGACAGCGCCAGTCCGGTCTTTTGATAAAAAATCAGGATGGAGTCCTCGGGGGTCAGATACTCCACTCCCTGCAGGCCGGTTCCGATATTGTTGTCGCCGTCTACAAGAAAAATCATTTTCATGGAAATTCCCTTTCTGTCGTGCACTGCCTCTTATCCTGCAGGCCGGGTCACCTTCAGCACGCCCGAGATCTGGTTGAGCTTGTTCATGACCTCCCTCAGGTGCTGGCTGCCGCGGACATTAATCTCCAGATGGAACATTCCAAACTGATCCTGAGTGCTGTGGAACTGGATTCCGACCACAAAGGTATTGGTGGTGGACAGCGCCGCAGAAATATCCAGCAGCAGATTGCTGCGATCCTTGCAAACCACCTCCAGCGAAGTGGGATAAGACTCGTTGGTATCGCTGCCCCAGGAAACTTTGATCCAGCGTCCCTCCTGTCCCGGGATTTTGCGCCGCTCCGGTGCGGCGTTGGGGCAGTCGGCCCGGTGGACGGACACGCCGTATCCCCGGGTGATAAAGCCGATGATCTCATCGCCGGGCACAGGCGTGCAGCATTTGGAAAATTTGACCAGGCAATTGTCCAGGCCCTCCACAATGATTCCCTGCTCGCTTTTAACCCGCTTGGGCACAACCGGGCGCACCACGTCCGGTGTTCCCTCCACGGGAACAACCGCAGCTTTGTCCATCTGGTGCTGCTTGGCAATACGCTGAAGCTCCCCCTGCATCCGGTTGACCGCCTTCTGCGCGGTGAAGCCGCCGTATCCGATGGAGGCATACAGTTCATCCAGAGAGCCGTACGAAACGCGCTTAAGCAGGCCCGGCAGATTTTCCTGGTCCAGTACATCTTTCATGGGGACGCCGCAGTGCTTGAGTTCCGCTTCAAACGCGGCGCGGCCGTTGGCGATATTCTCTTCTTTTTTCTCTTTTTTAAACCATTGGCGGATTTTGCTGCGAGCTTCGCTCGATTTGGCAACTTTCATCCAGTCCCGGCTGGGGCCCTTGGCGGCCTTCGAGGTGATAATCTCCACAATGTCGCCGTTTTTCAGCGTATAGTCGAAGGTAACAATCCGGCCGTTGACCTTTGCACCCACCATATGATTGCCCACAGCGGAGTGAACGGAATATGCAAAGTCGATGGGCGTGGCTCCGGCGGTCAGGTTCTGCACGTCGCCGTTGGGAGTAAATACGAACACCTCGTCGGCAAACATATCGATCTTCAGAGAGCGGATATACTCCTCGGCATCGGCGCCCTCCTGGTTCTCCAGCAGCCTGCGAACCCACTCATACTTGCCCTCGGTTCCGGCTCCCTGCCCGTTCTGCTTGTACTTCCAGTGGGCGGCCACGCCGTATTCGGCGATCTCATGCATCTCCTGCGTGCGGATCTGCACCTCAAAGGGGATGCCGTCATTTCCCATGACGGTGGTATGAAGCGACTGATAGCCATTGGGCTTGGGCGTGCCGATATAATCCTTGAACCGGCCCAAAATGGGCTTGTAAAGATCGTGGATCACGCCCAGCACATTGTAGCAGTCTCCCACGGTGTCCACGACCACCCGGAATGCGAACAGATCAAAAATTTCATCGAGAGATTTGTTCTGATTGAACATTTTGCGGTAGATGCTGTACGGATGCTTCATCCGACCGTAGACCTTATGGTGAATCTCCAATTCGCTCAGTCGCTGGTTGATCTGCGCCTGCGTGCGATTCATAAATTCATCGTATTCCGCCTGCTTGGCTCCCAGTTTGGAGACAATCTCCTGAAATCCTACCGGGTCCAGATACTTCAGGGACAGGTCTTCCAGCTCCCACTTAATGCGCTGCATGCCAAGACGGTGAGAAATGGGCGCGTAAATCTCCATGGTCTCCAGCGACTTTTGCTTCTGCTTCTGCGGAGACTGATACTCCATGGTGCGCATGTTGTGCAGCCGGTCGGAAATCTTGATCAGGATCACCCGGATGTCTTTGGACATGGCAATGAGCATTTTGCGCAGGTTTTCCATCTGCTCATCTTCTTTGGTGGCATACTGAATCCGGGTCAGCTTGCTGACCCCCTCCACCAAATCCGCCACGGTAGACGAAAACAGTTTGCTCAGCTGCTCGTGTGTGGCCTCAGTATCCTCAATGACATCGTGCAGCAACGCCGCCGAAATGGACTCGGAGTCCAGCCGCAATTCCTCCGCCACGATCTGCGCCACCGCCAGGGGATGCGTGATATAATCGGACCCGTCCTTGCGCTTTTGCCCTTCGTGAGACTTCTTGGCAAATTCATATGCGGAGCGGATCTGATCAAAATCCGCGGACGGATTATATGCCCGAACGGTTTGCTCCAGCTGTTCATATTGTTCATCAATTGTCATTGGGAACCTCCCCCTTTATGATCTCACCAGGCCCCGCATCCCTGCGAGGTAAGGGCAGGCAGACAGATCCGCCTTGCCCTCCCGGGGCAAAATCTCCAAAAGCAGCCGCCCTTCCTGTTTCCGCTTTTGAAGCAGTCCCCTCTCCTGAAACACCGCCAGTGCCAGAACCGATCGTAAAAAAGCCTCACAGCCGCCGGCCTCATCCGCCACCTCCCGCAAAAATGGAAGCAGCTCCACGGCGCCCTGCCCTCCGGGCAGACGGTGCTGGATTGCCAGCCAGATGGCGCCGAACTGTTCCCGGGAGGCTCCAAGCCGCAGCACTTCCTGGGCCGAAGGAACCTGACCGCTCACCAGCCGGTCCACCAGCTCCAGGCTTTCCGTCTCATGCCGGCTGGGCTGCAGGGACGGCCGGAGGTCGATCAGCTGCATCTGCAGCGTGGTCATGCCGCGGAAGGTGTTGCTCTGCAGATAAAACGCTGCGTCCACCCGGTCTCCGGCGCGAATGCCGGATTCCTCTGCCGTAACAGAGAAAAAGATGGCATTGAACCGGCTGGTTCCCCGGCTGAGCCGCAGCTTCAGGTGCCGCCCCTGACCCACGGTCTGCAGGCTGTCCACCGTGGCGCCCAGCAGTGCAAATACTGGCCGGGGGTTTCCCGCCCCATACGGTTCCAGACGTCCCAGTTCCGCAACCTCATCCAGTGTCACTTCCGCCGGGCAGATAATGGCCGCATCCACCTCCAGCGAGGAAACCGGAACGCCCGAGCCGCAGCGGGCGCGGACATAACGGTTCATTTTTTCCCGGAATGCAGCGATGTTTTCTTCCCGGATGGTAAATCCGGCGGCCAGTTCATGTCCGCCGAAGCCGTCCAGCAGATCCGAGCAGGCCTCCAGCGCGGCAAAGAGGTTGAATCCTCCATAGCTGCGGCAGGAACCCTTACCCATGCCG
>QKDF01000031.1 GCA_003245395.1 Clostridia bacterium | reverse complement strand
CGCGAAGAAAACCGCGCGGGACATGAACAAAAGCCGCCAGGAAACAATCCTCGGCAAAATGCTGGAGCTGGGCTATATCGACGAGGCTACTTATGAAGAAGCCATGGCGGAGAAGCTGACCTTTACCGACGGCTCTGTTTCCGCGGACGAGCTGGTGGCTGCCGCGGAGAGCGATACAGCCGGCAGCCAGACGCCGAAGTATAACTCCTATTTTGTGGATGAGGTTTTCCGGGACGTATCCAAGGATCTGGCGGAGAAGCTGGGCATTTCTGAGACGGATGCCCAGACGAAGCTCTACAACGGCGGATACCAGATTTATACCACCATCGATCCCCATATTCAGGAGCTGGCCGAGTCCGTGTATGAGGACCGCTCCAACCTGAATGTGACGTCTTCCAGCGGACAGCTGCTTCAGTCGGGCATTACCATTGTCGACCCCTCCACCGGCAACGTGGTGGCAATGGTGGGCGGCGTGGGAGAAAAATCCGCCAATCTGGTCTGGAACTACGCCACCGGCAAACGGCAGGTGGGTTCGTCCATTAAGCCGCTGACTGTCTACTCTCCCGCGCTGGATGCCGGCGTGATTACCATGGCGTCCACCTTTGATAACTATCCTGTCCGCCTGCTCAACGATACTCCTTGGCCCAAAAATTCACCCCAGGGCTATACCGGTCTGACTACAATCGAAGTGGGCGTGGCAAAATCCATCAACACCGTGGCGATTCGCACGCTGGAAGAGCTGGGAACCAAGAATTCCTATAATTTCGCCACGCAGAAGCTGAACCTGCCGCTGGTGGAGGATGATCTGAATGAATCCTCTCTGGGCCTTGGCGGTCTCACCAACGGCCTTTCCACCGAGGATATGGCGTCTGCCTATGCGACTTTTGTTAACGGCGGCGTGTATAATTCGCCCAGACTCTATACCGAAGTTCGGGATGCCGACGGCAACGTGGTGCTGGAGAACAAGGCGGAGACCCATGTGGCGATGAAGGACACCACCGCCTACTTTATGACGCAGCTGCTGAAGGGCACTATGAATTTCGGAACCGGTTCCGCCTATAAACTCAAGGGAATGTCCTGTGCAGGTAAGACCGGTACCACCAGCGACAACTATGACCGTTATTTTGTGGGCTATACGCCATATTATTGTGCCGCTGTCTGGTGTGGCTATGATAAAAATGAGCGGATCAGCTATTCCGGAAACCCTTCCGCAGCCATGTGGGAAAAGGTGATGCAAAAAATCGCCGACGAGGAAGAAAACAAAGATTTTAACAAACCTACGGCCAATTATGTTACTGTGAATGTGTGCATGGACAGCGGCATGCTGGCCACGGATGCCTGCGCCGCCGATCTGCGCGGCAGCCGGGTGGAGACGGTGGAAGTCCTGGCGGGCACCGCGCCCACCGAATTCTGTACGCTGCATGTGATGCGGGATTATTGTACCGAGGGACAGACGCTGGCAGGGCCGTATTGCCCGGCAGAAAGCGTCAAACAGGTGGGTTTGCTGGACTACACCCGAACCGATTACGGCCCGGACATCGTGGCGGACGACACGCCATATCTGCTCAGTACGGTGGAGGCCAAAGGCAGCTGCCCTGTCCATACGACCGATACCACTACTCCTGCGCAGTCCGAAGGAGACGGCACCGACACAGGTACCGTTGATCCCAGCGATATTCCGCCCGGTGAAGAGGGGAATTATCCAGGAGATACCACCGATCCATCCACCGGAGACGGAACAACCACCACACCGGATACCGGGGACAGTACCCAGGACGCCGCCGGCAACGATTGGTGGAACCAGCTCTGGGATCCTGTCGCCTGAGCTTCCGAAAGCGCCCCAAACAGGGGCGCTTTCTTCTTCTGTCCACGTGGAAAAGACCCTCCGGCCGCCTCATATAGACAAAACGCCCAAACTTCGTGAGGAAGGCACAGAAATATTTTCAGCTTTTTCAATTGAAAGCAAACGCCTTTTATGATAAGATGAATAAAATATGAAGACAAATGACCATGGGAGGTGGACTTAGTGAGCAGAGAAATCAGGTATTACATTGTGGCGGCGGATGCGCTGCCGGAAATTTTCATTAAGGTGGCCGAGGCCAAACGGATGATGCAGACCGGAGAGGCCGACACCGTGGGTGCAGCGACGCGGCTGGCAGGCATCAGCCGCAGTGCATTTTATAAGTATAAGGACTCTGTGCAGCCGTTCAACGATATGAAAGCGGAACATATCATTACATTTTACGGAATGCTTAAGGACAACACCGGCGTTTTGAGCCGTGTGCTGTCCCACTTTGCTACCTCCGGAGCCAACATCCTGACTATCAACCAAAGCATTCCCACCAATGGCTGTGCTGCGGTTACCGTTTCAGCGGAGACCTCGGACATGGCGGATACGCTGGAGGATTTCCTGAACAAGGTGACAGAGATCGACGGTGTGGTCAAATTTGAAATTCTGGCCGGCTGAGTCGGCAGGGAGAGAAAGGAACTGTCAGATCCATGAGTAAAATTGCGATCCTGGGTCTTGGTACCGTGGGGACCGGCGTGGCGAAGGTGGTGGCGGAGAACAGCCGTCAGATCGAGCGGCGTCTGGGTGAACCGCTGAGCGTGAAAGCGATTTTGGTTCGCCACTTTCAAGAGGGCCCCTGGCGGCAGCTGATGACCGACGATTTCGACAAAATCGAGCAGGACCAGGAGATTCGCGTGGTCGTGGAGACCATCGGTGGCGTGGGAGCGGCTTATGAATATACTAAGCGTGCACTGTCTGCCGGAAAGCATGTGGTCACCGCCAATAAGCAGCTGGTGGCTGAAAAGGGCTGTGAACTGCTGGAACTGGCGCGGAGAAAAAACGTCAACTATTTGTTTGAAGCCAGTGTGGGCGGCGGAATTCCCGTTCTGCACCCCATGACCCAGTGCTTGTCCGCCAACCGCATTGACGAGGTGTACGGCATTTTGAACGGCACTACCAATTACATTCTGACCCGTATGGTACGAACCGGCTCTTTCTTCTCCGACGCGCTGCGGGAGGCGCAGGCAAAGGGCTATGCCGAAGCGGACCCCTCTGCGGATGTCAACGGCACGGATGCGGGACGTAAAATCTGCATTCTTGCGGATCTGGCCTTTGGCCGCCAGGTGCGCCCGGAGGATGTGCCGCTGGAGGGGATCTCCCGGCTGTCTCTGCGTGATGTGAAAGTGGCGGGCAGGGCCGGTTACCGCATCAAGCTGCTGGGCCGGGCTATCCGGCTGTCCGGTGGAGGGCGTACCGCCTATGTGGCGCCGCATCTGGTGCCGGAGGATCATCCCCTTGCCAATGTGGAAGATGTGTACAACGCCGTCATGGTGCGAGGCAACGCCACCGGTGAAGTCATGTTTTACGGCAAGGGCGCCGGGGAATTGCCCACTGCCTCGGCCTGCGTGTCGGATGTGATCGAGGCGCTGGAGCACAACGGCCGCCGGGAGGATATCGGCTGGACGGAGGACCCGGAAGGGTTTGTTGATCCGCTGGAGGTGCAGACCCGGTTTTACTTCCGCATTGAGGGCAGCCTGACCGATGCGGCGCTTGCTTTCGGGCAGGTGGAAGTCCTCTCCGAGGATGGCGAGACCGGCTTCCTTACCGAGCGCATCAGCGGTCATGAGGCACGGGAGCTGTCTCGGAATCTGAATGTTCTGGCCTGTCTGCGGGTGTTGGGCTGAGTCCCGCTGCGCACTTTGCCGACAGAGAAGCGGGAGGAGAGTCCTCCCGGTCAATCCGAATAAGGAAGGGTATACCATGAGTTTGATCGTACAAAAATTCGGCGGAAGCTCCGTGAAGAACGCCGACCGGATCCGCCACGTTGCGGGCATCATCCAAAAAACCTATGAAGCCGGAAACGATGTCATTGTCGTGCTTTCCGCCCAGGGCGACACGACCGATGATCTGATCGCCAAGGCAGAGGAAATCAACCCCCGGGCATCCAGGCGGGAGATGGATATGCTCTTGTCTACGGGGGAGCAGATTTCTGTGGCCCTGTGTGCCATGGAGCTGGAGCGCCGGGGCGTTGCCTGCATCTCGCTGGCGGCTTGGCAGGTGGGTTTCCACTCCACCTCTGTTCACAGTGATGCGCGCATCCTGAAAATTGATACCGAGCGGATTCAGTCTGAGCTGGACCAGCACCGGGTTGTGCTGGTGGCCGGATTTCAGGGCGTTGACCGGGCGGGCGATGTGACGACCCTCGGACGGGGAGGCTCCGATACCAGTGCCGTGGCGCTGGCGGCTGTGTTCAAGGCACAGCTGTGTCAGATCTTTACGGATGTGGACGGCGTCTATACCACCGATCCCCGCATTGTGCCCAATGCCCGCAAGCTGGACGAAATCACCTATGACGAGATGCTGGAGCTGGCATCCCAGGGAGCGCAGGTCCTGCATAACCGCAGCGTAGAGCTTGCCAAGAAGTATCATGTGAATTTGGAAGTTGTGTCCAGCCTGGAGGATAAGCCCGGCACGACTGTTAAGGAGGTTACCAAGATGGAGAAGACGAATATTGCCGGCGTGGCGAAGGACACCAGCATTGCCAGAGTGGCTCTGGTGGGCCTGCAGCACAATCCCGGCGTTGCCTTTCAGGTGTTCGACCTGCTGAGCAAGAGCAACATCAACGTGGACGTGATTTTGCAGTCCATTGGCCGCGAGGAAACGAAGGATATCACCTTTACCGTACACAAAAAGGATATGGACGAGGCCGTGGATATCCTCAACGAGCACAAGGACGCCCTGAAGTTTGACCACATCAACACCGACGACAAGATCGGCAAGGTGTCCATCGTCGGCGTTGGACTGATGAGCAACTGCGGTGTGGCTGCCAGAATGTTTGAGGCGCTGTACGAGGCGGGCATCAACATCCAGATGATCAATACGTCTGAAATCCGCGTTTCTGTTCTGCTCAACGAGACTGACGTGGATAAGGCGGTTCGGTCTATCCACGCCAAATTCTTCGACGAAGTTTAAAAACTCCCGGAAAAGTTCCGTATCCGGGAGTTAAACGGGCGCACCCGTGTGCGCCCGTTTGTTCTGTTTCCATCGCCTGATGCATACTGTTGAGCGAGGTGATGGTTCAGATGAAAAATCGGTCCGAATGCTTTTTCGTTCGTTTCCTGGCGGTACTGCTGCTGGGGCTGATGCTTTTGCTGGCGCATAGCGTGACAAAAGATCCGATCACAGCCGTCTTCATTCCGCAATTTTTCAGCCCATGGGAGATGTCGAAGCTGGCGTTCTGGCCGTTGCTTTTTGGCATTGCCATCTCCGGTCCGCTCTCGGGAGGAGCGATAAAAGCTGTACGTACGATGGCCGCGTGGCTGGTGATTGCACCCCTTGCGGTGATGCTCATCTTCTGGGGGCTGAACGCCCTGCGACCTGCGCCGGCTGTCTATCTTTTGGCCTGGGTAGTTGCTATCGCGCTGGTTCTGGCGCTGGCACAGACGGATATCCTGGGGGACAAGGGCGGAAATGTTTGGCTTGTTCTGGCCGTCGTGATGGCGCTTTTATATGTGGTGCTGACATTCCTGCCACCGTCATTTGGCCCCTTTCTGGACCCAGGGGATGCTGCTGCCATGGCAGCGGTCTCGCATTGAACATTTACTTTGGAAAAAAACTGTGATATATTAGCTTAGCTATTTAATTTGCTTTTACCAAGGAGGAAATTCCATGAACGCAATCGTAACCGTTATCGGTGAGGATAAGGTGGGTATTATCGCCGCCGTCTGTGCGCTTTTGGCTGAGAACAACGTGAATATTCTGGACATCAGCCAGACCATTCTGCAGGGCAAGTTCACCATGGTCATGGCCGTGGACATTGCACTCTCCCCCGTTCCCATTGCCGAGCTGAGCGGCCAGCTGGATGCGCTGAGCAAGAAAATGGGCATCTCCATCCGCATCCAGCGGGAAGAGATTTTCGACGCCATGCATATCATCTGAAAAATGCCGGGAGGGAAATCCCCCCGGCTGTTCCCGCGCGTGTGGATACGCGGGGGGAATGATTCATTTTACTTTTGGAGGCAACGATTGTGCTGAATCAGAAAGATATACTCTCCACCATCGAGATGATCGATCAGCAGCATCTGGACATTCGAACCATTACCATGGGAATTTCCCTGCTGTCCTGCTGCGACCCGGACCCCGCGCGGGCCTGTGAGAAAATCTATGAGAAGATCACCCGGTATGCCGAGCGCTTGGTCAAAACCGGTGAGGATATTGAGCGGGAATTCGGAATTCCCATTGTAAATAAGCGAATTTCCGTCACTCCCATGGCTTTGGTGGCGGGGGCCAGCGAGACGGAGGACTATGTTCCGTTTGCCGATGCCATGGATCGGGCGGCCAGAACCTGCGGCGTCAACTTTATCGGCGGGTATTCCGCGCTGGTGCACAAGGGCATGACACTGGCGGATGAGAAGCTGATCCGCTCCATCCCCGAGGCACTTGCGAGCACGGAATTTGTGTGCTCTTCCATCAACGTGGGATCTACGCGGGCGGGCATCAACATGGATGCGGTGGCGCTGATGGGCCGCGTTATTAAGGAAACGGCTTCCAGAACCGCGGAGCAGGACGGTCTGGGCTGCGCCAAGCTGGTGGTGTTCTGCAACGCCGTGGAGGACAACCCCTTCATGGCCGGTGCGTTTCACGGCGTCGGAGAGGCAGAAAAGGTTATCAACGTGGGCGTTTCCGGCCCCGGCGTGGTGCACAGCGCCCTCAAGGCTGTTCGGGGTGAGCCTTTTGATGTGGTGGCGGAGACGGTGAAAAAGACCGCTTTCCGGGTCACCCGTATGGGGCAGCTGGTGGCACAGGAGGCCTCACGCCGCCTGAATACACCCTTTGGTATTGTGGATCTGTCTCTGGCACCCACGCCCGCCATCGGCGACAGCGTGGCCCGGATTCTGGAGGAGATGGGACTGGAGATCTGCGGCACCCACGGCACAACTGCGGCGCTTGCACTTTTGAACGACGCCGTGAAAAAGGGCGGCGTGATGGCGTCTTCCTCTGTGGGCGGACTGTCCGGTGCGTTCATTCCCGTCAGCGAGGATGAGGGCATGATTGCGGCGGCCCGGGCCGGGACGCTGTGCCTGGACAAGCTGGAGGCCATGACCTGCGTATGCTCCGTGGGCTTGGATATGATCGCGGTGCCCGGGGACACGCCCGCGGAGACGATTTCCGCCATCATCGCGGATGAGGCGGCCATCGGCATGGTGAACAACAAGACCACCGCCGTGCGTCTGCTGCCCACGCCGGGCAAGCAGGTGGGAGACACCATCGAAATGGGCGGACTGCTGGGCAGCGCGCCGGTGATGCCGGTGCATACCGAGTCCAGCGCCGATTTCATCGCCCGCGGAGGGCGGATTCCCGCGCCGCTGCACAGCCTGAAGAACTGAAATTAAACAGGAGGGAAAGATTTCCCTCCTGCTTTTTTGCGCGGTATAAAAAACCGG
>QKDF01000042.1 GCA_003245395.1 Clostridia bacterium | reverse complement strand
GCATAGTCAGAATAAAAAGAAGTGCCGCGGAGAGGCAGAACCCCGCGGCACTTCTTTTATGTTTCTGCTTTTCTTACGCGGCGTGGGACTTTCCACACCGCCCCTTAAGTAATGCGGCTGCGGCGTGGATATCGCTGGGACAATAGAAAATCATACCCAGCACGCGGGTCTGGGAATCGTGGGACTGCATGTCGATCTTGGGGTGGATGCTGCGCCAGCGGGGCTGCTTGCGCACCTCTCCGAACAGACAACTGCCCAGAACCAGGCATTCCCGATCAGCCACCCCATGAGCCACCTGAAAATCGTCGATGCTGTCCAGATTCATGGAATAGATGGTCTTGTTTCGGGTCATGAGGACGGCCCGCTGGTCGGTGATCCAGTATTGCTGCGCCTGCAGATTCCACCGCTCCAGCACGGGAGAGAGGATCACGATGACTGCAATGACCGTCACCAGGGCGATAAAGCCCTTGCCGGGGTTTTCATTGCCCCGCAGATAAGCCACCAGCAGCGATGCCGAGACAACGACCGTACCAATCCAGAGGGACAACAGCTTAAATCGGCCCGCGCTGTCCAGCAGAGGAAACGGCTGGGTCTTTCCCTGCCAGAGGACATGCTCGTTGTTGCGCAGACCGTCATTTGGAATCTTCTCCATTGTGTTCACTCCTTTCTGCTCTGTCAAAGAGCTTTTTATTGATTTTATTGTATCAAAAATATCATATAAACAGTGTTAAACCCACCTTTTTTAACGCTAAACCCTCATCAAAAATGATAACGTTCCGTTCAAAAAATGTAAAAATTCTGCGGGAGGAAAACCCATTGGAAAAGCGGAAATTCGTGTCGCTTTCTGTTGGCTTTTTTGGATCGGTTTGGCAGGAGTACAAAGCCTGCGGCCGGGGCGGAATATGACGTGGTATTGTGCCGTTTGGCAAAAAAAGGTCAACATATTTGTCAATCTGTCTTGACAAAGCATAGTCAGGGCAGTATCATAACCATGTTATTCAGAGCAAGGATGCTCGTCTCCTGCGGGGGGACGAGTATTTTTTGCTTTCGATAATTGCAGCGGATGAAATGCCGCAAAAGAAGATTGAGAGAGGAGTCAATATTGCATGAAAAGGTTAAAATCTCTGGCAGTCGGCGCTTTGGCGTGTTCTCTGGCAATGAGCTTGGTTGCCTGCGGAGGAACTGCTTCGTCCAGTGCTAGTACCTCGAGTTCCTCTCAGAGCGCGACCTCTGCCGCAGCAGGCGGAAACACTCTGAATGTTATGGTGGAGGTTGAGGTGGCCAGTCTGGATCCGCAGATTGCCAATGATGGAACCAGCTTCGAAGTCATTGCTGACTATACCGACGGCCTGATGCAGATGGATTCAACCGGCAAGGCTGTCCCTGCGATCGCCCAGAGCTGTGATGTCAGCGACGACGGCCTTACATATACCTTCCACCTGCGTGACGACGCCAAATGGAGCAACGGCGATCCCGTCACGGCGGACGATTTTGTGTTCGGCTGGCAGCGTGCCGTGGACCCTGCGACCGCTTCCGAATATTCCTACATGCTCAGCGACATCGGCCAGATTAAAAATGCCGCCGATATCATTGCCGGCAACAAGCCTGTTACCGATCTGGGCGTGAAGGCGGTGGATGACAAGACACTGCAGGTGGAACTGGACGTGCCGGTCTCCTATTTCCTGAGCCTGATGTATTTCCCCACGTTCTATCCCGTCAACCGGGCGTTCTATAACAGCCTGGCCACCGGTACCTTCGGAACCAGCCCGGACACCGTGCTCAGCGATGGCGCGTTCAAGCTGGACAGCTATCAGCCCGCGGCTCTGTCGTTCAGCCTGGTGAAAAACGCCGACTACTATGACGCCGCCAATGTCAAGCTGGACGGCCTGGACTATCAGGTCATCAAGGACAGCCAGCAGGCGTTCATGAGCTATCAGAACGGCGATCTGGACATCGTGAAGCTCAGCGGCGATCAGGTCGATCAGGTTTCCGGTGATCCGGAGCTGAAAGTGGTGGGTGCCGGCTACATGTGGTATCTGACCATGAACAGCCATGATGTTCCCGCTCTGGACAATGTCAACATGCGCTTGGCTTTGACCAATGCGGTGAACCGCGCGTCCATCGTGAAGGACGTGGTGAAGGACGGTTCTGTGGCGACCTATACCGCCGTTCCTCCCCAGTTCGCTACCGGACCCGACGGCACCGACTTCAGTGCTGACCAGACCATGTTCAGTGATGTTTGCTCCGACGACACCACCAAGGCTGCGCAGTATTATGACAAGGCCAAGCAGGAGCTGGGACAGGACAGCTTTACATTCGAGCTGCTGCTGGAAGATCAGACCGAGACGCAGAATGTTGCGGCTGTTCTGAAGGAAGAGATTGAAAGCGCTCTGCCCGGCGTGACCCTGAACCTGAAGGTCGAGCCCAAGAAGCAGCGCGTGGAGGATATCCAGAACGGCGACTATCAGGTCTGCCTCACCCGCTGGGGTCCCGACTATGCCGATCCTATGACCTATCTGGGCATGTGGGTCACTGACAACAGCAACAACTACGGTCTGTGGAGCAACGCCGACTATGACAAGATCATCGCCGACTGCACGACCGGCGCCTATATCACCGATGCCAGCGCTCGCTGGAAGGCAATGTATGATGCGGAAAAGATCGTGATGGATCAGGCGGTTATCGCGCCGCTGTATACCAAGGCGGATGCCAACATGATCAAGAGCGACGTCTCCGGCATTGAATTCCATCCGGTGGCAATCAACCGCGTATTTAAAAATACCGTGAAGGGCTGATGGCTTAAGCCCCGCATTTTAAGACACTGCACAAGCGCAGCGGCTTTGAGTTCTTTCAAGGCCGCTGCGCTGTTTTCAACGATTAGAAAGAGGGGTAGCGGTGAAACGTTATATTTTCAAACGGATTCTGATTTCCGGAGTGACCCTGCTGACAATCACGCTGATTTTGTTTGCGCTGCTGCAGCTGATGCCGGGTTCGCCATTCAACGACGAGAAGCTCAACGACAGCCAGCGCGCCGAGCTTAACGCAAAATACGGTCTGGATCAGCCGCTGTATATTCAATTCGGACGCTATGTACTTAACCTGACCAAGGGCGATCTGGGCGTAAGCTACAACATCAGTAAAAACACGCCCATCAGTCAGTTGGTACAGACCCGCCTGCCGGTGAGTATCAAGGTGGGCGGCATGGCTGTGGGACTGGGCGCTCTGGTGGGCCTTTTGCTGGGCATCATCGCCGCATTGAACCACGGCACGATTTTGGACAGCCTCAGCACTATCATATCGGTGCTGGGTGTGTCGGTGCCCAGCTATGTCTTTGCGCTGGGACTGAGCTATATGCTGGGCTTCAAGTTGGCGTGGCTGCCGATGTTGTATAATCTGAAAGAGCCTTTTGTCTCCAGCATCATGCCCAGCATCGCGCTGAGCATGTTTACGCTGGCCTCTATCGCCCGGTTTGCCCGCAACGAAATGCTGGAAGTGATGGGCAGCGACTATATGCTGCTGGCCGAGAGCAAGGGCATCAGCGGTGCGCCGCTGATTGTCCGCCACGCGCTGCGCAACGCGCTGATTCCCATCATTACGGTTCTGGCACCACTGATCGTGGATCTGATGACCGGCAGCCTGGTGGTGGAGAAGATCTTTTCCATTCCGGGCGTGGGCAGCCTGCTGGTAACTGCCATCCAGTCCAACGACTACAATGTGATCATTGCGCTCAGTTTTATTTACAGCGCCATGTACATCGGAATCATGCTGGCAGTGGATATCCTGTACGGGATCATCGATCCCCGTATCCGTCTGTCGAAGGACGGTGGAACTCCCGGTCGGCCCGGCTTTTTTGCCCGCTGGGCCATGGTACTGCGCGGTAGAACAGCGAAAGGCGGTGAAACGGCATGAGCAATCAGAAGGAAGCTGCCGCCCTGACGGCGGATTTCGCATTTTTACCGGATGATTTTGAACTGATCGGCGGTGAGCCGGAGGCTCATATCGATTCGTCTTTCTCCAGCGACAGCTATTGGAAGGATGTCCGGCGTCGGTTCTTTTCCAATAAGAGCGCGGTCGTTTCGCTGATCTTTATCGGCATCATCGTCCTTTTTGCCATTCTCGGGCCGGGCTTGAACGAATACAGCTATTCCGCCCAGAATCTGGCGCAGAAAAACTTCGCGCCCCGGATTCCGATCCTGGAGAGCCTGGGGATTTTCAACGGCAACGAGTCCCTGCACACGACCACGGGCTATAAGATTGTGAACGGCTATCAGCAAAACGGGCTGGCAAACGTCTATTACTGGTTTGGCAGCGATACCCTTGGCCGGGATATCTGGACCCGCGTCTGGTCCGGCGCCCGGGTCTCGCTGGGCATTGCGGTCATCAGCGCGGTGATCAACATGACCATCGGTATGAGCTACGGCCTGATCAGCGGCTATTTCGGCGGCTTGGTGGACAGCATCATGCAGCGCTTTGCCGAGATCAACAACGGTATTCCCCGCCTGGTTATCGTCACGCTGCTGCTGTTGGCACTCCAGCCGGGGTTTGGCACCATCGTGCTGGCGCTGGTCATTACCGACTGGATCAGCATGAGCCGAATCGCCCGCGCGGAGATGCTCAAGCTGAAAGAGCAGGAATTCGTGCTGGCCAGCCGAACCCTGGGCGCGGGCAGCTTTGTGATTATTTTCCGGGAGATTCTGCCCAATATCATCGGGCAGATCATCACGCAGCTGATGTTCAGCATCCCCACCGCAATTTTCACTGAGGCATTCCTCAGCTTTGTGGGTCTTGGAATTCCGGTGCCCAAATGTAGCCTTGGCTCGCTGATCAGCGACGCGTTCAACAGCTTTACCACGCACCCTTATCAGATTGTGCCGCCCATCATCGTGCTGGCGCTGCTGATGCTTTGCTTCAATATCCTGGCGGACGGACTGCGGGAAGCCTTTGATCCGAAGCTCAAAGAAATGTGAGGGCGCGTATGGAACAGAAAAACAGAGAAAAAATCATGGAAATCCGTGACCTCTCCATCACGTTCCGCACCATGGTGGGGCCTGTCCATGCCATCCGGGGCGTGAATATCGACCTGTACCGGGGCGAGACCCTGGCCATTGTGGGCGAGAGCGGCAGCGGCAAATCCGTCACGGTGAAAGCGGCTATGGGAATTCTGGCGAAAAACAGCGTGGTGGATCAGGGAACCATTCAGTACACCTATCACCATGATGACGGGACTCCCAAAACCGTAAACATCCTGAAGCTGAAAAAGAAAGAGCTCCGGCGTCATATCAACGGCAAGCGGATCGCCATGATCTTTCAGGACCCCATGACCAGTCTGGACCCCACGATGCCCATCGGAAAGCAGATTATCGAGGGAATGCTCTGGCATCACAGGGCCGGGAAGGACGAGGCGTGGAAAAAAGCAGTGCATCTGCTGGACGAAGTCGGCATTCCCGATGCGGAGCAGCGGATGAAGAATTATCCGCATCAGCTCTCGGGCGGCATGCGCCAGCGTGTTGTAATCGCCATCGCCCTGGCCTGCGATCCGGATCTGCTGATCTGCGATGAGCCCACGACCGCGCTGGACGTGACCATCCAGGCCAAAATCCTGGAGCTGATCCAGCGGATTCAAAAGGAGCGGGGCATCAGCGTCATCTTCATCACCCACGACCTGGGCGTGGTGGCCAAGGTCGCGGACTACGTGGATGTGATGTACGCCGGCAAGATCGTGGAGAAGGGGACGGTGGAGGAGATTTTTTACGATCCCCGCCATCCGTACACCTGGGGCCTGCTCAGCGCGATGCCCGACCTGGACACCGCCGACGAGCGGCTGTATACTATCCCGGGCTCACCGCCGAACCTGCTGCATATGGTTGAGGGCGACGCATTTGCCCCGCGCAATCAGTATGCTCTGAAGATCGACCGGCGGGCGGAACCGCCCATGTTTCAGATCAGCGATACGCACTATGCCGCCACCTGGCTGCTGGACGAGCGGGCACCGCATGTGGAGATGCCGCCCGAGCTGCGTGAACGCATCGAAAGAATGAAGATGGGGGGCGAGCCGGATGGAGAATAAGGAACCGATTCTGAAAGTCAGCGGACTTAAGCAGTATTTTGAAACCTCCGGCCGCTTTACGGTGCGCGCCGTGGACGGCGTGGACTTCGTCATCTATCCGGGAGAGACCTATGGTCTTGTGGGAGAGTCCGGCAGCGGAAAAAGCACCATTGGCCGCAGCTTGATCCGTCTGTATACGCCCACGGCGGGCCGGATCGAATTCAACGGAATGGATATTTCCGGCGCTATGAACCGTACGGATATGGGCCGCCTGCGCACGGAGATGCAGATGATTTTTCAGGACCCCATGGCCTGCCTGAACCCCCGCAAAAAAATTGGGGAGATCATTGCCCAGGGCTTGGATCTGCACCACCTGTGCCGGAATCGGGCCGAACGAAAGGCCATGGTTGACGACATGCTGGAGCAGGTGGGGCTTGCGCCTGAGCACGCGGATCGCTATCCGCACCAGTTCAGCGGCGGTCAGCGCCAGCGGGTGGGCATCGCCCGGGCTCTGATCATGAAGCCCAAGCTGGTCATCGCGGATGAATGCATCAGCGCGCTGGATGTCTCCATTCAGGCGCAGGTGGTCAATCTGATGAAAGACCTACAGAGCCGAACCGGCACCACATATATGTTCATTGCCCACGATTTGTCCATGGTCAAATACATCTCCAACCGCATCGGCGTGATGCATCTGGGCCATCTTGTGGAGACCGGCACTACGGAGGAGATCTTTGAAAACCCCATCCATCCTTATACGCAAAGCCTTCTGAGCGCCATTCCACGGCCCAATCCTCAGGTGGAAAAAACCCGCATCGCCCAGGGGTATGACTATAAGGCGCAGGGGGTGGACTATTCCAAAGGCATCCAGCATCATGTGGGCGGACAGCACTATGTACTTGCCACGCCCGAGGAATTCAGCCGCTGGAACAAAACACGTAAGTGAAGCCTTCTTCCGCTCGCCGGCCGGGTGGACTGCGTGCGGGAAATTTGCTTTCCTGCAGGGGGACGCGGAAATTCCGTCCGGAGACAAAAAAGGCCCCGGGGCATCTGCCCCGGGGCCTGTGTGCGCTATTGAGGGGAATCTCCGCTGCAAAAACTGAACAGCTCTTGGAATTTCTGCGCCCCGTAAGCGCCTACGTCCGCGCAATAAGCGTCGTAGACCGTCAGCAGCCGACGGGCCTGTTCTGTCAGGACGGCGCCGCCGCCCCGGATGCCGCCGATGGTGGAGGAGAGCAGCTTGCAGCCGAATACATCCTCCGCTGTGCGGATAATGCGCCAGGCTTTTGAGTACGCCATCCCCATGGAGGCCGCCGCAGCGCGCAGAGAATGATGCTCTTCTACCCGGTGAAGCAGCGTAGCAATCCCCGGGCCGAAGCAGCGTTCATTATCATCCGAAAAGAGCCGGACGG
>QKDF01000011.1 GCA_003245395.1 Clostridia bacterium | reverse complement strand
CTATATCAACACTGACGCCGCCTCTCTGATCGGGACGGACACGCTTTCCGGCGGTGAGGTAACGCTGCGTCAAGGCCCTATCACCCGCTGTGCGGAGGAGGGCGGCTTCGGCATTCTGGACGAGATCAACATGGCGAAAAATGAGTCGCTGGCGGTGCTGCATGCCACACTGGACTTCCGGCGCGTGATCGACGTGCCCGGCTATGACCGGATTCCGCTCAGTGAAGCGACCCGGTTCATTGCTACTATGAACTATGGTTATGCCGGAACGCGGGAGCTGAACGAGGCGCTGGCATCCCGGTTTCTGGTGATCAATATGCCGTCCATTACGGAGGAAAACCTGCTCAAGCTGATCCACAGGGAATTTCCCAAGCTTAAAAGCACATATGCCGAGCAGTTTGCCGCCCTTTTTCAGGACATTCAGAAAAAATGCGACAGTGCCGAGATCTCCACAAAGGCGCTGGACCTGCGGGGATTGCTGGCCGCTATTCGGCTGATGGAGCAGGGTCTTGAAGGCAATCTGGCGCTGGACATGGGCGTGGTGAACAAATGCTTCGATGAGTTTGAGCGGCAGTTGGTGACGGATGTTATCCATGCCCGATTGCCGGAGCAGCTGCCCGGCCGGGACGTATTTGGTGACTGATATGGAGATTTCCGACTCTGAGAAGCGCCGGGCGAGAAATCAGGTTTGGACGGCCGCAGAGGAGTATGGGTTTGATCCGGAGCTGAAGGCCTATGACGAGGACGGAAGGGCAGACCTGTACTGGAACTGTATTATCGGCACGGTTCGCCGGGACTATGACCGGGATGAGCTCAATCGCTTTTTTACCACCTTTCGGGGCTCTGTGGACGAGCAGCTTTATGAGCAGCTGGTTTGGCTGGGGCTGGAGAGCGCGGCCTTTGCGCGGGAGGCCGGAAGCCGTCCCGCTCTGCCTTCTCTCCGGCGGCAGTATGCCCGTCGGATTTTGGCGCTGTTTGATGCACACCCCAGCGACCGGCCCATCCACATTTATACGGCCGCCCGCTGCCGGGAGGTTTTGGGGCTTTCCGCCCAGCTACAGGGAAGAGACGGAGAGATCCTCGCCGCATTGAATTTTTCCGGGACATGGGATACCCGGGAACTCACAAGCCGTGCGGCGGAGATCCTGAAGCGCTATTTTGGGTATGTTCCCAGAACGGAAGAAGAAGCAGCCGCCGTGCAGGAACAACAGCATCGGCGCAGGCTGTGGCTTGTAAAAAAGCAGGCGGGTGCCCATGTGGATCTGCCTGCGGTCCGGGGATTCGGCTTCGGGGTGGGAGAGCATCTGGCGGGAGACGGCGGCAAGGAGACGGGCCACGCGGGAATTTTCCGCCTGCCGGCCATTACTTCCCAGACACCCGATAAACTGCGCCAATATGTCGAGGATTATTTTGGCCCCGCCTTGTATGACCGGCAAAAGAGCGACCGTATCGAACGGGATCTTTGCGCCGGCAGTCACGAGGCCTGCCACCTCTATTTGGCCAATGGTTCGAATTCAATCGATCACACCATCCGAGGCTATGCCGGCGATCAGCGCCGGCTGGCTCTGAAGCAAATGGAGCGCAACCGGGAGTATTATCAGTCCGACCTGGTCCGCAACCGCACCAGCATCGCCCGGCTGACCGCCCGGATTCAAAACGCCATGCTGGCCCATCTGGAGCCGGTGGTAACCCGTACGGCGGCGGGCATACTGGATGCTGCCCGGGTTTGGCGCAGCCAATATCTGGACGACGATAAGGTTTTCACCAGAGTGCTGCGGGGAGACCCCGGGGATCTGAGCGTGGACATCCTGCTGGATGCCTCCACATCACAGATCGAGCGGCAGGAGATCGTTTCCTCCCAGGGCTATATGATCGCCGAGAGCCTGACCCGCTGCGGTATTCCCGTCCGGGTGTGCTCCTTTTGCAGCCTGAGCGGCTACACGGTGCTGACGCAGCTTCGCGGCTATGGCGAACGGCAGAAAAACGGGAATATTTTTCACTATTTTACCACCGGCTGCAACCGGGATGGACTGGGCCTGCGGGCGGCCAGGTTTCTGCTGGAGGAATCCTCCTGTGAGCATAAAATGCTGATCGTGCTCTCAGACGCAAAGCCCTATGACGTACAGAAAATCCCCGAAAGAGGCGGGGCCGTCTGGCAGGATTACGCAGAGAGCGCCGCCGTCGCCAATACGGCGCGGGAGGTGCGGGCGATCACCCGTACCGGCGCATCGGTGATCTGCGTGTTTACAGGTGACGACGAGGACCTGCCTGCCGCGCGCACGATTTACGGGCGGAATTTCACCCGCATCCGGGATCTGGATCAGTTTGCCGATACGGTGGGCAGCCTGATTCAGAATCAGATTCGCAACCTATGAGCGGGCTGATAGAAAAAACGCAAAACGGCGGGAGCATTCTTAAAATGCTCCCGCCGTTTTCAATATTTTTCAGAAGATGGAGAACCGATAGGTTGTCTGGGTATGCAGCGTTTCACCGCTCCGCAGAATGGGAGACGGAAAATCCGGAAAAGCCATGGCGTTGGGGAACAGTTGGGTTTCCAAACACACGGCATCCCGGGGGTGGATCGCCGCGCCGTCTTTGCCCTTCCGGTCGGAGAGAAAGTTGGCGGTATAGAGTTGAATGCCCGGTCGGTCGGTGGTTACGGTCATCTCAATCCCCGTTTCCGCGCTGTGCAGCACTGCCGCGGAAGCGCCGGAGAGGACAAAGTTGCAGTCGTACCCGCCTACCAGCCGGAGCTGTTCGTCATTGGCGTCGATATCCTGGCCTAGAGGCTTGAATTCCCGGAAGTCAAAAGGTGTGTCCGCCACATTTGCCAAGCGGCCGTTGGGCACGCAGCCGGGGCCGTTTTCAGTGATCTGATTGGCGGAGAGACGCAGCTCGTGCTTCAATACGCTGCCTCCGCCATTCAGGTTGAAATAGCTGTGATTGGTCAGATTGACAATGGTGTCTGCTTCGGCCTGAACTGTGTAGTCAATGGCGAGAGCGTTGTCCGCTGTCAGTGTATAGACCACGGTTATCCGCAGTTCTCCAGGATACCCCTCCTCGCCGTCGGGGGAGAAGAGGGTAAGCTCCAGCGAGCCGTCCTCCCGGCCGCGGGCGGCCCAGATCCGTTTATCATAACCAATCCGTCCGCCGTGGAGGTGATTGGGCCCGTCGTTGGCGTACAGAGGGTAGGTCTTTCCGTTGAGGGAGAAGGCGCTGCCGCCGATGCGGTTGCCCATCCGCCCAATCAGGGCACCCACGTATCCATCGTTCTGCTCATATTCCGCCAGGGTTTCATATCCCAGAACTACATCCGTAAAACCGCCCCTGGCATTGGGGACTGTCAGAGATTGAACCGTTCCGCCGTAGTCCAGAATAACGGCCCGGGCACCGTTCCCGTTTTCCAGGTGGAAGGCGGTGACGGACTGCCCGTCCCGGGTGGTGCCGAAGCTGTGCTGAGGAAGTGTCATAAACGCTCCTTTCCGCCCGGCCAACCGGGCATGAAACTTTGCACAATGCCGCCCTTGCGGCTTCCTGCCCCTATTATAACACCCTTTTTTCGCGGTTCAATGAAAATCCGGCCTAGCCGCCAAGAAACCATGTCGAAACCTGAGAAATTTCGCCTGGGAGTGGACGGCGGCTTACGGGTGTGATAAAATTGTGCTAAAATTTGGAGTCAGTGACGGCCTGCATGGCCGCGAAAAGGAGAGAACGATATGGCTTATCTGGGTGAGAAGATTCCGAAGCTGGGTTTTGGCCTGATGCGCCTGCCCATGAAGGGCGGAGACGTGGATCTGGAGCAGACCTGTCAGATGGTGGATCTGTTTCTGGAAAAGGGCTTTACCTATTTCGATACTGCCTATGGCTATCTGGATGGGAAAAGCGAGATGGCCGCAAAGGCCTGTCTGGTGGACCGCTATCCCCGAGACCGGTTCCAGCTGGCCACCAAGCTGCCCGCATGGGCCGACGCACATACGGCTGAGGAGGCCCGGCAGATGTTCTGGACCTCGCTGGAGCGGACGGGCGCCGGATATTTTGACTTTTATCTGCTGCACAATCTGGGCGAAGAGCGCACCCGCTTTTTCGACGAGTTCGGCATCTGGGATTTTCTCAAAGCCCGGAAGGAGGAAGGACTGATCCGTCACCTGGGCTTTTCCTTCCACGACAAGGCCGCGGTGCTGGACCATCTGCTGACAGAGCATCCGGACATGGAGTTTGTCCAGCTGCAGATCAACTACGCCGATTGGGAAAACGAGATTATCGAATCCCGCGCCTGCTATGAGACGGCCCGTGCCCACGGCAAGCCCGTGGTAATCATGGAGCCGGTGAAGGGGGGCTCCCTGGCCGAGCTGCCTGAGGAACTGGAGGAACTGTTCCGGGTGGCGGATGGATCAGCCTCCACACCCTCCTGGGCCATCCGGTTTGCCGCCAGCCTGCCGGGGCTGATCACCGTGCTTTCCGGCATGTCCACACTGGAGCAGATGCGGGATAACCTCTCTTTTATGGAGCATTTTCGCCCCCTGGACGATCAAGAGCGGGCTGTTGTGGATGATGTCCGCCGGCGGATGGAGACCATCCCGCATATCCCCTGTACCTCCTGCAGATACTGTGTGAAAGGCTGCCCACAGGACATTCCCATCCCCGGTGTCTTCAAGGCCATGAACAATTACCTGATCCACAACAATCTCCGCGGGGCCAAGGGAAACTACGCCTTTGCCACTCGGGACGGCGGGCTTGCCAGCGGGTGTATCCAGTGTGGTCAGTGTGAGTCCGTCTGCCCCCAGCATATCCATATCATTGAGGAGCTGCAGCGTGCGGTGAAGCTGCTGGAAAATTGAGTGCCCCGCGGCAGCTTGGCTCATGAAAGGAGGACCGCCCTGTGAAACGTATGACCACGCTTCCGCAGAACCATCTGGCACGGGGCGCCTATCTGATGCTGCAGCGGTATCTGCGCCATAATGTGAATATTCAAAGCGCGGCTCTGGCGTTTTACCTGATGTTCATGATTTTTCCCTTTTTGATTTTTATCAGCTCCCTGCTGGGTTTGCTGCATCTGGATGTGGCCGGGATTCTGGAAGGACTGAGCAAGGTTCTGCCGGAATCTGTGCTGGAATTTGTCGGAGTCTATCTCAATCACGTGGGGCAAAACGCCAATCTGCGTCTGCTGCTGTTCGGCTTGTTCTTTTCCATCTATTTTCCAATGCGCGCAGCCAACACCCTGATGCGGTCGGTGCGGACGGCCTACCATCTGGGCCCGCCGCGGAGCGCTGTGAAGCATATGCTTAAAACGCTGTTGTACACGGTGACGCTGATCCTGACCATCGCCATCACCCTGACGGTCACCAGCGTGAGCGATACGGTGCTGCGCTACGCGGTGGACCATTTCGGCCTGCCGCCCTTTGTGGCATCGCTATGGGGCAGACTGCGTTTCCCAGTGGCGGGAGCGGGGGCCTTTTTCGCACTGTTTTTGCTCTACGTCTTTACGCAGGATACCCGACAGCCGTGGCGGAACCTGTACCCCGGCGTACTGGCCTCCCTGGCCTCATGGTTGGTTTTGTCATATATCTACGCTGTTTATATGGAGAATTTTGCGAACTACTCTTTGCTCTATGGGTCCATCGGTACTGCTATGGCCCTGCTGGTGTGGATGTACCTGACCTCCGTGACGCTTATCATGGGTGCGGAACTCAATGCCACGCTGATCTCCCTGCGGCATGAGCAGGAAATGCTGCTGCCGCCGAAGAAAGGCCAGATCAAAGGCGCCCGGTAAACGGGCGTCTTTACTTTAACTGGAAAACGCGGTAGAATAGCCGGGAAATGAATGACGAACCCTATGAAAAGAAAGTGAGGGACCGACGATGGAACTCCAAGAAAAACTGCAGGAATATGCCGCTCTGGTGATCCGGGTGGGGCTGAATGTACAAAAGGGACAGACGCTGGTGATCTCCGCCCCCATTGAATGTGCGGAGTTTGCCCGCATGTGCGCTGCGGAAGCCTATGACCTGGGCTGCCGCGAGGTGGTGATGAACTGGCACGACGATGCGCTGGGCCGGATGAAATACCTCCGGGCGGAGGAGTCCGTATTTGACCATGTACCCCTTTGGCGGCGGCACTTTTTCAACGACTATGCACAGGAGGGCGCGGCCTATCTGGCCATCTCCGCCACGGACCCGGAGAACCTCAAGGGTGTGGAATCCGGGCGCATTGTGCGCTCCCAGCAGGCCAGCGGTCAGGCGCTGAAGGAATTTGACCGGCTTCAGATGTGCGGAGGCTTCCCGTGGTGCATCGCCTCCATCCCCATTCCGTCCTGGGCGAAGCGGGTATTCCCGGATGTGCCGGAGGCCGAGGCTATGGACAAGCTGTGGGACGCCATCTTCTCCGCCGTACGCATCAGCGGCGACGGAACGGCAGTGGCCAAGTGGGAAGCCCATATCGCCACGTTGGCCGAGCGGAAGAACAAACTCAACGAGCTGAACTTCAAATCCCTGCACTATACCAATGCCCTGGGTACGGATCTGACCATTGAACTGCCGGAGGGCCACATCTGGGAGGCCGGCGACGATCAGACTCTCTCCGGCCAGGCGTATATCGCCAACATTCCCACAGAAGAGCTGTTTACGGCTCCGCTGAAAACCGGCGTCAACGGCGTGGTTTACGCCTCCATTCCGCTGGTGAATGACGGCAACATCATTGATAAGTTCCATTTCGCCGTCAAGGACGGCAAAATTGTGGAGGCCCACGCCGAGGTAGGGGAGGAGTTCCTCAAGGGAGCCATCTCCGTAGATGAGGGTGCATCTTACTTTGGCGAAGTGGCGCTGGTACCCTATGACAGCCCCATCTCCAACCAAAAGATTCTATTTTACAACACTCTGTTCGACGAAAACGCCGCCTGCCACATCGCTTTCGGCCAGGCTTATCCCTGCCTGGAGGGCGGACAGAAGATGAACAAGGCGGAGCTGAAGGCCCGGGGCCTGAACGACTCCATCACCCATGTGGACTTTATGGTGGGTACTGCCGACCTGTCTATTGTGGGCACAACCCACGACGGGCGGGAGGTTCCTGTGTTTGTCAACGGTAATTTCGCAATCTGAGTACCAAATCTTAAGACAGGGCGGGAGAGACATATGGCATATCAGCTGAGAGCTTCCAATGAAGACGTGATGATCGCCGAGGGCGCCGTTGTGACAGGGGATGTCACGCTGGGCCGGGGCGTGAATATCTGGTACAACGCTGTGCTGCGAGGCGACGACGGCCCAATTGTGGTGGGTGAGAATACCAATGTGCAGGTGAACGTTCTGCTCCACGCCAAGACAACTGTGGATGCGGGGTGTACTTTAGGCCACGGCGCCATTGTCCACGGCTGCACCGTGGGGGACAACACACTGGTGGGCATGGGCGCCGTGATTCTGGACGGCGCCCGCATCGGCCGGGACTGCCTGGTGGGTGCCGGTGCACTGGTCACCGGAAAGATGG
>QKDF01000049.1 GCA_003245395.1 Clostridia bacterium | reverse complement strand
GGATAGGAATTTGTATCGTTCGGCGAGTTCCGCCGTTTTCATCTCAATTTTGTGATACTCGATTTTGTAACCGGCAAGTTCCAGCGCCGGAGTAAGCGTCTCCATCACTTCGTCAAGCACCGCGTCCGTTCCGATGCAGCGATCGCAGGTCTTCAAATCAAGATAGAGATACTCAACGGCAACCTCTTTTTCGGCAGTTTCACATTGGCAGGAGCAGCAGGCCTCCGTGGATTCCTGTGTGCCGTTCGGCGGCGTCCAACCGGTATCATCACCAACATAGGTAATCGCACCAACCGGGCAGATGTTTCCGCATCCATGGCAATGATCGATGCATGCCTCCGGATTTGTCACAACAGGCGTCGGCGTCTTTGCGGTATCATAAACGCCGTGGGAACACTTTGCAATACAGGCGCCGCACTCCGCACAGATCAGATAGTCAACAACGGGATACCATGCCTTTGCCATCTTTTTTCCCTCCTATATAATCAACCCCTGAATGGCGTTGAAAAAGTAGCCGACGACAATAATACCGACGGTACAGATTGCAATAAACAGTGCCAGCAGCTTCGGTTTGACCGCTTTGCGAAGCATAATCATGGACGGCAGAGAAAGCGTAGTGACGGCCATCATAAACGACAGAATGGTACCAAGCTGCGCTCCTTTGGACAGCAGCGCCTCCGCAATCGGGATCGTACCAAAGATATCGGCATACATCGGAACACCGACAAGTGTTGCCAGTATCACACCGAACGGGTTTTTACTGCCAAGCACCGCGGCGACCCATTCTTCCGGAATCCAGTTGTGAATAATAGCGCCGATGCCCACGCCGATGAGGATATAGGGGAACACTTTTTTGAAGGTGGACAGCATCTGCTCTTTGGCGTACATCAGCCGGTCTTTTTTCGTCAGATCAGGCGATTCAATGTCCACGCTGCCGGCTGTCAGGATAAAGCTCTCCACATACTTCTCCATGTGTAGTTTCTCAATAATTGTACCACCGATGACCGCGACGATCAATCCAACGACCACATAAATGACAGCCACCTTTGCACCAAAGATGCTCATCAGCAGAAGCAGTGAGCCAAGGTCCACCATGGGAGAGGAAATGAGAAATGAAAACGTCACTCCAACCGGAAGCCCGGCAGAGGTAAAGCCGATAAACAGCGGAATGGAAGAGCAGGAACAAAACGGTGTCACGGTGCCCAGAAGTGCCGAGACGCAGTTTGCTCCGATACCATGGAAATGGCCGAGGATCTTCTTGCTGCGCTCCGGCGGGAAGTAACTCTGGATGTAACTGATGAGAAAGATCAAAAAGCACAGCAGCAGAGTGATCTTAATAACATCGTAGAGAAAAAACTCAATGCTTCCTACCAGGCGGGTAGACGTATCAAGCCCCGCAGCGGAAAGCCCGCTGCTGATCAGCTTATCCAGCCATTTCATGGCGAGAATCTGGTATTGGAAAAAATCCCAGATTGCTTTTAGTATTTGCATAGGATACCTCACTTTCAATAAAAGGACAATCACATCAAATTATTTTGATATTTTCTGCTTTATAAAAGCCATCTGCACGATGGCTTTTATAATTTACAGCAGACATCCTCTTCTATAACCGTGTTTGGCGTTGTCAGGCTCTTCAGTAAAGCACTGGCATAGGCACTGCCTTTTTCACTGATTTTGTAATGCGTCCATTTGCCTTCCTGCCGACTCTCTACAATACCTGATTCTACCAAAATCTTCATGTGGTAGGACAGACCTGACTGGCCCAGATCCAGCTGCTCCAGCAAAACGCAGGCGCATTTTTCACCGCCGCGTAAAAGCTCAAGTATTCTTAAACGTTTTTCATCGCAGAATGCTTTGAACACCCTTGCATGCTCCTCATAAGCAGTTGCCAAGCGATCACCTCACATCAACATTATTTGATACGTCATTAGTATATGTGCCAAAACAAATTTTGTCAATATGAAATATTTCCTCTTTATTCTATCAAAAATGATTCGGAGTTTTGACCAGTCTATTATCATATGCGCTGCGAGCCATATCAACCTTGTCATTTTTCACATGTGCGTTTGTCCTGTTATTCCGCAGGCAGGTTTTGATCCCAAAAATTCAATGCATTGCGGAACAGGATTTTTTCCGTAAGAGTCTCGCCAAAGCCACTTTTTCTCATTGCCGCGGCCATAGCCGGAACAGACTCCACACCGACGATTTTATCCGGAAACAGCTTATCGCAGCCATCCAGGTCTGTTCCCATCACCAAGGTATTCTCTCCGCCTAGTTCCAAAATATAATCCATGTGCCGGAGCAGATCATCCATCCCCACATGCGATCCGCTTCCGAGGAACGGACGAAACAGGTTCATACCGATGATTCCACCGCGTCGGATGATTTCCTGAATGTGATCGCGCCTAAGATTTCTCGGCCGGTCACACAGCTCCCTGACATCCGAATGG
Source organism: Clostridia bacterium (assembly GCA_003245395.1). Lineage (GTDB taxonomy): Bacteria > Bacillota > Clostridia > Oscillospirales > Oscillospiraceae > Oscillibacter. The sequence goes on along the minus strand of QKDF01000049.1, from coordinate 5,159 downwards.
GACGCGATCACGGGCCGGTCGGTCATCTGAAAAAGATCCTCGACCCCGCCGTCAGACAGGTGGGAAACGTCCAGAACAATCTGCTGTTCCAGAAGGCGTTTCACCATCTCGCGTCCTTTCTCCTTCAGTTTTCCATCCTGGTTGCAGGCGGCTCCGTACCCGTACTCATTTTCATAATTCCATGTCAGCATGGCAGAAGTAAACCCCAGCTGCCGAATCTGCTCGGCTTTGCCGCCCATCAGGGAAAGATCCTCCATTGCCAGCAGCGCCGCCGTTTTCCCTTGCGACAGCGCAGTTTGTAAGTCATCCTGCTTCTGGCAAAGGCATACCCGCTCACTCTGTTCGGTCAGGAGCGATATTGCCCGGTCGTATATCCCCCGGAATTCTTCTTCCAGCGGAGCCTGCAGCCGCTTTCGATCCGTCCAAAGCGCAAACACCTGCCCGTAGCTTCCGGCAAAGGTACGTACCCGTTCCAAATCCAGATCGCAGGTGTTCTTCGCAAGAGTATCCCCGACCTTTTGGATTTCTGTAAGCGTATCCGCATGCGCATCAAAATAATTCATGCTTCGCCCCTTCTTATGTTACAGACTGAGAAACTGCCCGGACCCCTTCGGCGCATTCAGCCGCTCCTCGTCGTATACGGTCTTTCCCCGCCGCACCACAGCGGCAATTTCACCTTGGAAGGTCATCCCGTTATAAATCGTATAATCGACGCTTCCCTCACAGCGCTCCAGATTCCATTGGGTAAGGCCATCAGACTCCAGCACCACCAGATCGGCGTCGCTGCCGGGCTGAATACAGCCCTTGCGGGGATAGAGTCCATAGAATTTTGCCGCGTTTTCCGACGTCAGCTCTACGTACCGGCGCAAGCTCATGCCGCGTCGGAGAACACCTTCCGAAAACAGGTACAGCATCCGTGTCTGGATTCCGTCTACGCCGCAGGGCACCCGGGTAAACCCTCTGCCCAGTTTATCCGCTCGATGATACGGGCAGTGGTCAGTGGAAAGCATGGCAATCCTGCCGTCCTTCATACCCTCCCACAGAGCAAGCCGGTCTCCTTCCGTTCGCAGAGGCGGAGTCATGATGTACAGCGCACCGCTCTCCCCCACAAGTTTTTCCTCTGTAAAAGCCAGATAATGCGGACAGGTCTCCAGCAGGAAGTCCGATGTATCCCCGCGCTTTTCCTCCACCGCTCCCGCCGTGGTGGTGTGGGCAATGCAAACCCGCATCCCCGTCTCAAGCGCGGCTTGACGCAGCGCCCGCACCATACAGATTTCAGTGTGTGCCGGCCGTGTCGCCGCCAGCAGGCGCATATCCGCGCTGTGCTCGTTTTGCTCCGCCCGCAGGCGTGCAATCTCCTCCGGCTCTTCGGCGTGGATCAGAAATGGCGGGCGCTCTCCCCTGGCGGAAAAAAAGTGAAAAATCTCCCGGATGTTCTCCATGGAGAGCGTGGTATTTTCGTAGATGGTAAAGAGTTTGAAATTGCGAATGCCCTCGGCGTAAATCGCATCAATATTCGCCAGCTGTTCCCGGTACTCTTCGGAAAGCACAAAATGAAACGCATAGTCCGCCGCGGAGTTTTGCGCCTCCTGCTTGCGCACGGCGATGCAGTGGGCGGCACTTTCGTCCGGCTTGGGTTCGCAGAAGTCCACCACTGTCGTGGTTCCGCCTGCCAGTGCCGCCCGGGAGCCCTGGTAAAAATCGTCTGCAATGGAAATTTCACCGAATCCCCCCAGGTGCACATGACCGTCCACGCCGCCGGGAACGACATAGCCGCCCCTGGCGTCGAGACAGTCCGTCGGCAGGGCACCCAGTTCGCCTGCGGTCTTCTGATCCAAAACCGCCGTGATCGTTCCGGTCACCTCGTCGTAGACGACCGCGCCCCGAACCTCTCCGGTGGGAGTTATAATCCGGGCGTTTCGAATGGCTTTACATGACACAGAATCTCTTCCTTCCGAATGGGCAGCGTCCGGAACGCATAACCCACCGCATTGCTGACAGCATTGGCCACCGCTGCCGCGGAGGGAACGGTGGCGCATTCTCCCACGCTCTTGGCCCCGTAAGGCCCTGTTTTCTCATTACTGTCCAAAAACTCCACTTGAATCCGGGGCATCTGCGGTGCGGTGAACAAATGGCAGTCCCGCAGCCGCGTCCCTTGCACCCGGCCCTTTTCATCCAGCCGGATACCCTCTGACAGCGCATAGCCCAAGCCCATCTGAATGCCGCCATGAACCTGTCCCTCCAGCGCGAGAGGGTTGAGCGGCTTTCCCACGTCATGAACCGCAGCATAGCGGGTAACCGTCACCTCGCCCGTCTCCCGATCCACCAGCACCTGTGCAAAATGCGCCCCTGCCGAGATCGGAGCGGCCTTTGTCCCGAACACACCGGAGACGCAGATATCCCGTTCTTTTTGGTGGGCGTGCTCCGCAATCTGCGCCATGGTGACGAATCGCTCCGGATTGTGCCGGTCGGCGACGCAGTTGTCCCGCAGGCACAGCTGCCTGCGTTCCAGACCCATCAGCTCGGCCGCTTCCCGCAAAATCCTGGTACGCATGCTTTTGGCCGCCTTGACCGCCGCGCCTCCACCCACGTAGGTACCCCGGCTGGCGTAGGCTCCCACGTCGAACAGCGTTGTCTCCGTGTCGGTTTTTACGCAGGCGATCCGATCCATGGGAATCCCCAGAATTTCCGATATCAGCATTGTCTGCATGGTATTGGAGCCGTTGCCCATATCACTGACACCGGTGAACATGGTCAGCGAGCCGTCCTCGTTCATTTTCAGCATCACGCCGCAGGTGTCCGGCATCACACCGAACAGGCTGGAGCCATGGGGTGCCGCCGCCATGCCCACGCCCACCAGATACCGCCCCGGATTCCGCCGTGACGCCTCCTGTTCCCGCAGAGCAGACTGCCAATCGAACAGCTCCATTCCACGGGCAACGCAGCGTTTCGCCTGCAGATTGCCCAGCGGCTCGCCCCGGCGGTCACAGTCATTGGGATCGAAGAAATTCAAGGTTTCAAATGCGCACAGATCCATTCCCAGCTTTTGCGCGATCGTGTTGAACTGGCTGTTGAGGGCGTAAAACAGCTGCGGCGAGCCAAAGCCCCGCATGGCCCCCGCCACAGCCCGGTTGGTATAAACCGGAATGGCATGATAGCGCAGATTGGGAGTTTTGAACAGCTTGAAAAACTTTCCGCCCGCCGCCCAGGCCACGCTCATGGTTGCGCCGGACTGCGCCCCGGCGCTTAAGTAAACGGTATAATCGCAGGCGGTGATCTCCCCGCTCTTTTTTACGCCGGTTCGGATCATAATATGCTCCGCGTGCCGGGTGGTGGTGGACTGGATGTCCTCGCTGCGCCGATAGGTGATTTTGACCGGCCGGCCGGTTTTCATCGCCAGCAGCGCACCCACCGGTTCGGTGACCAAATCGATTTTCCCGCCGAAACCACCGCCCATGGCCGGGCTGACCACACGAATCCGGTTCATGGGCAGGCTGAAAATTTTCGCCAGGTTTTTGCGCTTCCCGAACACATCCTGGGATGGGGTGTATATCGTCAGCTTCCCATCCGCGCCGTATACCGACAGCGAAACGTGGGGTTCCATTGGCGCGTGGTAAATGGCGGGCACTTCGTATTCACTCTCAAAAATTTCATCCGCCTCGGCAAAGCCCTTCTCCAGATCACCGGCGGACAACTTGACCTCCTCCATGATATTGCCCGTCTCATGGAGCGCAAGGGCGCCCGGCGCGGCGGCTTCTCTGGGGTCCAGATAAAAGGGCAGCTCCTCATAGGTCACCCGGATCAGCCGGAGCGCCTTCTCCGCAATCTCCGGCGTCTCGGCGGCCACAGCCGCCACCTTGTCCCCCACATAGCGCACCTCCCGATCAAACACCAGTTCGGACGGCAGAATGTCGGAGTCCTCTCCGTTTCCATTGTAGCGCGTGGCTGGTGCATCCTTGTACCACACCACCGCGCGGACGCCCTCCAGCCGCTCGGCCTCCGAAGCGTCCACAGACAGGATTTTTGCGTGGGCATACGGGCTGAACAAAATCTTTCCGCAAAGCATCCCCGGCAGCTTCAGATCGTCCACATATTTCAGCTGACCCGTCACTTTCAAATTCGCGTCCAGCACAGGGGTGTCTTTCCCCAGCACGCCGTTTTCAAATGCATCCACGGTTGATTACTCCTCTCTGAGCCTCTTTGCCGCCAGCTGCACCGCCTCCACAATCTTTACATAACCGGTGCAGCGGCACAGGTTGTGCTCCAGCGCCTTGCGGATTTCCTCCTCTGTGGGGTCCGGATTCTGATCCAGCAGTCCCTTTGTCGAAATGATCATGCCCGGCGTGCAAAAGCCGCATTGCACGGCACCGGCCTCAATAAATGCCTTTTGAATGGGGTGGAGTTCTCCGCCCCGGGCAATTCCCTCGATGGTCACGATTCTGCAGCCCTGCAGATTGCGCGCCAGCAGGCAGCAGGAATTTTTCGCCTCGCCGTCCACCAGTACACGGCAGGCACCGCAGTCGTTGGTACTGCAGCCGCACTTGGTTCCCGTCAGATCCAGCACTTCCCGCAGCACATAGAGCAGCGTCCAGTTCTTTTCCACCTGGACGGGGCAGTCCTTCCCGTTGACGTTCAGCGTTACAGATTCCATAAGCTTGCTTCCTTCATAATCCGCGCCATAATGGCAACTTTTTTCCCCAGGATCCGCGCATTCTCCATCCCGTCCGGGTCATCCATCAGCGTCGAGCCGTCGCCGGGATTCCACAGCATGGCTCCGGTGTACATGCCGTTTCCTCCGGTGCACAGGGTCATCCCCTGGGTAATAAAGAAGTTGTTGATGGCATTGACCGTCATCTCCTGCCCGCCGTTCCGGGTTCCGCCCACGGCAATTCCCGCGCCCACCTTGCGCATGAAAAACTCCGGCTGCTCGATTCCCTTCAGCCAGGCGGAGCGGAACCGATCCATAAACGCCGCCGTCTGGGCCGTCAGATTCATCTCATACACCGGAGAAGCGATGATGATTCCGTCCGCCTGATAAAACTTATCGTACAGCGGCGTCATGTCGTCCTGATAGATCGTGCAGCGGTCAGAATGATCCCGCAGACATTTATTGCAGTGCACACAGAAATTGATCTTCTTCGCCCGCAGCTCTACCAGCT
>QKDF01000217.1 GCA_003245395.1 Clostridia bacterium | reverse complement strand
ATATATGTGGCCAGAGTTTCCGCTTCGTTCAGGGTTTGCTCGTCACGGATATCCAGCTTATTGATCAGGACTGTTGTACCCGGATAGCAGTTATCTGAAATTGGATCAATGCTGTATCCCATTTATTTGGCCATCTTTGCCGCTTTTGCGGCCGTAAACTGCTTTAGGCACTCGGCTGTTGTGGTTTTGCCGCTGAGTACCCGCTTGCACTGATTGCGCATTTTGGGGGTTACTGTATATCCCTCCATACGGACGGACGCTTCCGCGTTCTTCATAAAAACAGTATAGTCCTTTTTCGCCACGACGGCACCTCCAGACATAGAAAAATCTCCGTCAAGATACCTTGACGGAGACGTGGAGCTGGTGGGGTGACTCGAACACCTGACCTGCTGATTACGAATCAGCTGCTCTACCAACTGAGCTACACCAGCATCTGTGAGAACCGACTGTCTCCGTCGAAGTTCTGTTTGTTAGTTTACCATGTTTTCGCGCGTTTGAAAATACCTGACCTTAACTACAACCAGCGACCTGCTGATTACGAATCAGCTGCTCTACCAACTGAGCCACAGTAGCATTTATGAGAACCGAATTCTTTGCTTTGTTTTTGCGGCTTCTTACCCTCGCCGCTTGTCCGGCGGGCGTGAGAAACAGACACCTTCGGTACTATACCATACTTCTCCCGCTTAGTCAACAGATTCCATCAGGCAATTTTTCAATGAAAAATGAATATGCAGAGCAAATGTGAATATTACAATACGTATTTTGCAAGTGAGCTTGCAAAATAAATCGGCCAATTGATTGCTCTTTCGTCTTGGGTGCCAATAATTATAAGAACGGCGACAAAAGCCGCACCTGGCATTTTCCGACAAAACAAGACGAAATTCAACCTTTTATCCAATGAAGAAACAGCATTCTTCCGGAAACCAGATTTACATAACAGATGCGATAATTTGCGACTACAATGAGTTATTCACATTTTCCACAGGGTTTTCAACAATGTAAAAACACTGTGATATCAATGAAATTTTAAAAAAATAAGAAAATGTATGTAGAAAAAACAGGGATTTACACAGCCGAAAATTTCGTTGTTTCATTTACATAAAACATAATATTTTGAGATATCCAAAAATTTACAAAAAAGCGACTGCATTTTTGGGCCGGCTTGCGAAGAAAAACTGAAATTTCAGCAAAAAGCAAGTTGACTCGCTTTACAACGTGCAAGACCGGAAAACGAATATTCAGGTATATAAAATGCGCCCCCAATCGGGGGCGCAGGAGAAATTGCTTTACAGGCTGATATCCCGGGTGGCATAGGCGTTAAGTTCCATTCCGGCGGTGCGGCCAGCCAGAAACTCATAATATCCCTGGGCGCCAATCATGGCACCGTTATCGCCGCACAACCGAAGCGGCGGCAGGTACAGCCGGTATCCCGCCCGACGGCAGGCGAGTTCCAGATCGGCGCGGATGACGGAATTGGCGGCCACGCCACCCGCGGCGGCGATGACGGTCCGCCCGGAAAGCTCTGCCGCCCGGATGGTGCGGGGAACCAACTCGTCGCTGACCGCCTGCGCAAAATCCTGGGCCAGAGCCGCCCTGTCCAGCGTCTCGCCGGTTTGCTCCGCATGATGGGCCAGGTTCACCACGGCGGTTTTGAGTCCTGAAAAGCTCATGTCCAGCTCAAACCCGTCCACATGGGATTTGGGCAGGGTGTATACCCCGCCGGCCGACTGCTGGGCCAGATCGTCCAGCGGCTTGCCGCCGGGATAGGGCAGGCCCAGTACCCGGGCGGCCTTATCAAAGCACTCGCCCGCGGCGTCGTCCCGTGTTGCGCCCAGAATCGTCATGTGGGTGTAGTCCGCCACGTCCACCAGCAGTGTGTTTCCCCCCGAGATGGCCAGGGCCAGAAAGGGCGGCTCCAGCTCGGGAAAGGCCAGATAGTTGGCCGCGATGTGGCCCCGAACATGGTGGACGGGGATCAGGGGCTTATCCCAGGCGAAAGCCACGGACTTTGCAAAGCTCAGACCCACCAGCACCGCGCCGATCAGCCCCGGCGCATAGGTCACTGCCACGGCGTCAATGTCTTCCCTTGTACACGACGCTTCCTGCAGAGCCTGCTCCGTCAGGGCAGCGATAGCTTCCACATGCTTGCGGGAGGCCATCTCCGGCACCACGCCGCCGTACAGCGCATGCCAATCCGCCTGAGAGGCGATCACGTCGGACAAAACCCGGCGGCCATCCTCCACCACGGCGGCGGCGGTCTCATCACAGGAGCTTTCAAATGCCAGAATTTTCATTGGGTGTTCCTTTCTGCTTCACTGCTCCCAGGTGACTGTGGGCATATACTGCCCGTCCGGTGTCAAGGGGATGCGAATATAGCGGTCGTACTTTTCGGCGGGGAACTGGCTTTGGTAGATATAGCGGTGCTGATCCATCAGAATTTCATCCGCAACGGGGTCGTCGGACCAATAGATGGTGCGGTAGCACACGCCGAACATCTCCGTATCATAGCCCGCGGTTCGCGCATCGCTGCGGGCGTAAAAACCCAGTCGGCGCTCTGCCAGAGCCGGGTCCGGCGCCTGAGACGGCGATTCGCTCTCAGCCAGGATGCAGTACCCGGGATAGGCCGAACGCAGCTTTGCCAGAATCAAGCCCCCCAGGCCTTTATCCCGGCGGCCGGGGGAGACGCACAGATAGTCCAGCAGCATCCAACCGGGACGGCCCAGCCAAACGAAGCATTCTCCGGCGATTTCCTCTCCGTCGAACAGACACAGCGGCAGGTATACGCCCTTTTCACACATCGTCTCTATGGCGTGCAGAGGCTTGAGTTCGGCGGCTGGAAACGACGCTTTCAGATCAGCTTCGTAAACCCTCTGCAGCTGGCTCGGCGTCGGTTCTTTCAGTTCCATTTGTAAACTCCCTTGTCATAATGAGGGCATCCTCACGGGGATGCTCGTAGTAGTTTTTCCGCCGGCCCATGGTGCGGAAGCCGTGGCGGCCATAGAGCACGATGGCGGCGGTGTTGCTGGGGCGGACCTCCAGCGTCAGAAAGGCGAGGGAATTGCCCAGGGCAAAATCCACAAACACCTGCAGCAGGCGGGAGGCCACGCCCCGCTTGCGGCACTCCGGACGGACGGCCACATTGGTGATATACCCCTCGTCCAGAATGACCTGCAGTCCCGCATAGCCCACGACGGCGCCTTCGCCGTCCAGCGCGACCAGAAAGGCGGCGCAGGCGTTGTCCAGCTCCTCCGCCAGCATGTTTCGGGACCAGGGAGCGGAAAAGCAGACGCGCTCCAGGTCGGCCACCTGATCCAGATGATCGGCGGTCATGGGGACGATTTGAATCGGTAATTGTTCCATGTTATCCCTTTGCCTCCAGCCAGTTGCGGCCCCAGTGGGCGTCCGCCGTCAAGGGGACGGCCAGGTCGGCCACATGTTCCATTTCTTCCTTCAGGATCTCCGCGGCCCGGGCGGCGTCTGCCTCCGGGCATTCCACGATCAGTTCATCGTGCACCTGCAGCACCAGCCGGGCGGCAGGCAGGTCGGCTTGCAGGCGGCGGTATACCGCCACCATGGCCAGCTTCATAATGTCCGCCGCCGTGCCTTGAATGGGCATGTTCAGTGCAACCCGCTCCCCGAAGGAGCGGAGGTTGAAGTTGCCGGAGCTGAGCTCCGGCAGATCGCGCCGGCGATGGTAAAGCGTCTCCACATATCCGTCCTGCTTGGCTTTTGCGATGATTTCATCCATATACTGCCGGACGCCGGGGAAGGTGGCGAAGTAGGCGTCCATATACGCCTTGGCTTCCTTCTGGCTCACGCCGATGTCCTGGGACAGGGAGAATGGGGAGATGCCGTAGACGATGCCGAAGTTCACCGCCTTTGCCCGTCGGCGCATTTCGTGGGTCACGTCCTCCGGCACCACGCCGAAAACCTGAGACGCGGTGGTGGTGTGAATATCTGCACCGGTGCGAAAGCCCCGGCACATCCCCGCATCGCCGGAGATGTGGGCAAGCAGGCGCAGCTCAATCTGGGAGTAGTCCGCGTCCACCAGCATGCTCCCCGCCGCGGGGACGAACATCCGGCGGATTTCGCTGCCCAGGTCGGTGCGGGTGGGGATGTTCTGCAGGTTCGGCTCCGTGGAGGACAGGCGGCCCGTGGCCGTCACCGTCATCTGAAAATTCGTGTGGATGCGCCCGTCGGGGGCGATGGCCTTCAAAAGCCCGTCGGCGTAGGTGGATTTCAGCTTGGCGTACTGGCGGTATTCCAGCACCGCGTCCACGATGGGATGGGCCGGGCGCAGCTTTTCCAACACGTCCGCATTGGTGGACCAGCCGGTCTTTGTCTTTTTCCCGTGGGGCAGCTGGAGACGATCAAAGAGCACCTCGCCCAGCTGCTTGGGAGAGTTGATGTTGAATTCCCCGTCCGCCATCTCATAGACGGCCTTTTCCTGCTCTGCCATCCGCTTGGACAGCAGCTCACCGAAATCCGACAGAGCGCGGGCATCCACCAGGCAGCCCGTGCGCTCCATATCCGCCAGCACCCGGCACAAGGGCAGCTCCACGGTCTGATACAGCTCCCACTGGCTGCGCTCTTTCAGCTTTGCGGAAAGGGCCTCGTACAGGCCTTCCACCGTGGCGGTATAGCTGGCCCAGGCACCCAGCGCCGCGGCGGAGTCCCCCAGCAGGGAGAAGGCGTCCGGGTCGGAGAACGTTTTCTCCGGAGGCAGCTCATAGTTGAAGTACATCACCGCCAGCCGGGGCAGGTCATAGCTGCCCGCCGTGGCGTCCAGCAGATAGGCCGCCAGCGCCGTGTCGAAGACAAAGCCCTCCGCCGGCAGTCCCTCCGCCAGCAGCGCGCCCATCAGATCCTTGACGTTGTGAGAGACCTTGGAAATGTCCGAGGCGAACAGCTTTTTCAGGAAATCATTATAGTCCTTCAGACCGGAACGGTGTACCACGGCGCAGCGGCCTTCGTTTTCATCGCCCCACTCCACGGCCACGCCGTCCAGAGAGGGCAAGGCCAGCAGGGAGATGTGATCCCGTTTCCGCCAGAGGGCAAACAGCTCCTCCGCCCGGGCGGTGTCCGTCACGGTCTCCATGGTGCAGGTGCCCTCCACCTGAGCGGGAGCGGCTTTCACTCCGGAATCCGGGCGCAGGCCGAATTTTTCAATCAGCTTGGAAAACTCCAGACGCAGAAACAGAGGATAAGCTTCCGGGCTGGGTTCGCGGTTGAGGCTGTCAGCAGGGCGAAACTCCAGCGGCGCATCGGTGGCGATGGTGGCCAGCCAATAGGATTGGCGGGCGGCAGACTCACCCTCCGTCAGCTTGCGGATGGCGGCGGGCTTGGCATCAATGTCCGGCAGGGCGCGGTAGATCGCCTCCACCGAGGTGTATTTCTGAATCAGATCCATGGCCGTCTTTTCTCCCACGCCGGGGACACCGGGGATGTTGTCCGAGCTGTCCCCCATCAGGGCCTTCAGGTCGATCATGTGGATGGGGTCAAAGCCGTACTTGGCCCGGAAGGCCGCCGTATCCATGTTTTCCGTCAGAGTCTGCCCCATGCGGGTGGACACCAGCTTGACTTTCGTCTGTTCCGTGATCAGCTGCAGGCTGTCCCGGTCGCCCGTGACCACCACGCATGACCAGCCCGCGGCCTCGCATTTGCGGGAGATGGTGCCCAGCAGGTCGTCCGCCTCCCAGCCCGCCATCTCGTACCGGGGGATATTCAGGGTGTCGAGCACCTCCTTGAGCACCGGCATCTGCATGCTCAGCTCCTCCGGCATGGGCTTGCGGGTGGCCTTATATGCCTCGTCCGCCTGATGGCGGAAGGTGGGGGCGTGAACGTCGAACGTCACGCACACCGCATCGGGGGCTTCCTCCTCCCGCAGCCGCAGCAGCGTATTGAGAAAACCATAGACGGCGTGGGTATAAAGCCCGTCCCGCGTGGTGAGGGGGCGGATGCCGTAATAGGCGCGGTTGATAATGCTGTTGCCGTCGATGACCATCAGCTTCATGAGGGGGACCTCCGTTTTTCCAGAATCGGGTGAAATAGAATTATAATATAGTATAACACAAGTGCGGCGGAACGCAAACGCTTGACTTGGCCCGATACGCCGGAAAAGGAAAATTCCCACTTGAAAACACCAAATTCCTATGGCATTATAGATGTATAATAACAAAGGAAAAGGAGGATCTGCTGTGAAAATTTCCACCAAGGGGCGCTATGCGCTCCGGCTGATGATCGATCTGGCCAATGAGGGCGGCGAAAATCTGATCTCTTTGAAGGATGTGGCAAACCGGCAGGGCATCTCTCTGAAATATCTGGAGCAGATTGTGGGGCTTCTGGGCAAGGCGGGCTTTGTCCGCAGCGGTCGGGGCCCGCAGGGCGGATACCGCCTGTCCCGGTCGGCGGAGGAATACACCGTGGGTGATATTCTGCGCCTGACCGAGGGAAACCTGGCCCCGGTGTCCTGCCTGGAGGATGACGAAAACCGGTGTGAGCGGTGTGAGCACTGCGGTACGCTGGACTTTTGGTCGGGGCTGTACGCAGTAATCAACCAGTACATCGACCGGTTTACCCTGGCCGACCTGGCAGAGGCGGAGCGGCGCAAGGCAGAGGAATAAGCAGAATGAGTTCCGTCCCCCGGCATCGGCTCCGATGCCGGGGGACTTGCTCTGCCACACGGGAAAGACGGGGAGTATCCGGAGGACAAAAAAGGGCGATTATGAAGAAACCGGGAAGTTTTTTTGAACGGACTATGAACAAAACCCGGAAAAAAGGTATGTTTGTAAACAAACTGTGAAAGCTACCCGGGAACCGTTGACTTTCCCGCATGGGATCGATATGATAAGACCATCAAGCAGGACACTTGATTGTTTCTTCATAATTTTCCCTCTCCTTTCTCTAAACCATACAGTAAAACGGGCAGCTCGCAGGAGCTGCCCGTTTTACGTTTCCTGCGGGTTACCCGAAAGCCCGCGGGAGAGACAGAGACCGGGCCGCCGTTGTAATACGGCAGCCCGGTCTTCGGATTTTAATGGAAGGGGGGATTCCCGGCCCGAAGTGTCAGAAGATGTTGTACAAAGCATTCATCAGCAGATAGAGCTGGGAGAAGGGACGCATCACATTCCAGATACCGGCACCCTGAAAGCCGTATTCCGCAATCAGATCCAGCCGGGCGGAGAGGCTGCGGGCATCCTCGAACCAGACGACATGCTCCGTGCCTCCGGCATCCGTATAATTAAAATAAGGCGCCTGGGAGGTTTCATCATATTGGATCACCGAGCCGTACTGCACGGCCAGCTCGATGGCCCGCTTGTTGGAGATGGATTCGGCGCGGGTGGTGCCCTTCACAAAGGGGAGAGGCCAGTCATAGCCATAGTTGGACAGACCAAGAAAAATCTTTGCAGGGGGAATTTCCGTCACCGCGTAATTGAGCACGGCTCTCACGCTGGGCACAGGCGAAACAGCGAGAGGCGGCCCATAAGTATATCAACCACCAGGTTATAAGTCATCCCCGAAGGACGTGGCCCGAGGGAATATAAACAGTTGCATATCGCTCGCTTTCCATTGCCCGCCAACGCTTTTAGAGTAGATGACATGATCAAGCACAGATTTGAGCAGAGCGTTCTTCTGTGCGGCTGTATCAAGATTTTCGTACACATCCAGCACGTTCTGGATCTTTGGAACCAAGTTTTTCCGAGTCTGTTCGGCCTGCCGCTGGGCGGACAGATGCTCGCCGAGAGTTTTGATCAG
>QKDF01000228.1 GCA_003245395.1 Clostridia bacterium | reverse complement strand
TCTATAGTTTACCGTTTAGCACTGGGCTTTTTAATGGGCTGGTATACTAAATATCACCCGGGTACAGATTACTGGAGTTGTTGCCTTTTCAAAGAGATGATGCGCCGGAGTTTTGTTCAAAATGCAAAAGACGCTATTTTGCAAGCTAGATCACTTATTATAATTAAAAATATCATAAAACGGTTACAGATAAAGGTACATTTTCGAAATATTTCTTCAAATTCTTGAAATGCCTTCAGATATATGCCTTGGTTATGCGGCAGAAAATCATACGAATGGACAATTGGATCAGGCAATACGGATCAGCGTGTGTTGTTTACAAAATGTTTATATCCATCCATTGACAATCGTGGGCGTGGGTGGTAAACTCGCTTTAGCACTCGGGAAGATGGAGTGCTAATCTTTATTTTCGGCAGTTTGACCGGGAGAAAACCATGGAACTGACGGACCGGAAAAAGCAAATATTGAAAGTGGTTGTGGAGGACTATATTTCCTCGGCCGAACCGGTAGGATCGAAGGCGATTGCCCAACAAATGGGCGGCTCGGTGAGCTCTGCTACGATCCGCAACGATCTTGCAGATCTGGTGGAGCAGGGATATCTGGAGCAGCCTCACACTTCTGCCGGACGGATTCCCTCCCCCAAAGGTTATCGACTTTATGTCAATGAACTGATGGAGGGCGGTCGACTCTCCCCCGTGGAGACGGAGCGGCTCAATCAGGCGCTTCACATGAAGATGGAGCAGCTTGACCGGGTGGTTTCCCAGGCGGGAAAAGCGGTTTCCTCTCTGGCGGGATATCCTGCCTATACTGCCACTGCGGGCAAAAAAAAGCTGTTTGCCCGGCATTTTGATCTGCTGCCCGTGGATGAAAACAGCTGCATTGTTGTGGTCATGCTGGGGAACAATCGAGTAAAGAGCCAACTGCTACACCTTCAGCTGATGCTGGATCCGGAGCAGATACCCGCGCTGGCGAACCTGCTCAACACGCACTTCACCAACTGTTCGGCCGATGAGATGAATCAAAAACTGCTGCATATGACCGATCAGATTTTGCCCAGGCTGTTTCTTCTGCTAAGCCAGACGGTGGCATATGCTACGGACGTACTGGATGAGGTGGGACGGCGTGAGGTGCAGACCGTGGGTGCAAGTCAGATTTTGAAGCTCCCGGAATTTCGGGACGTGGACAAGGCACACGATTTGATGAGCTTCCTCACCGACGAGCAGGCGGAACTGCCCGCTCCGGACGAGGGGGCTCCAATGAAAATCCTGATCGGCCCGGAAAATGTCTGCGAAGCGCTGCGGGACACCAGTGTTGTGGTGGCCAGCTATGACATCGGAGACGACATGCGGGGCTTGATCGGCGTAGTAGGCCCGACTCGGATGGATTATGCGTCCGTTACCGCGCGGCTGTCCTATTTTGCGGACGGTCTGACGCGCTTATTTGGGAAAAAAGATTTGCCCTCAACAAAGGAGGAACCGAAAACGTGAGCGAAGAAACAAAGAAAACGCCGGAGGCGGAACTGCCGCCCGAGGAAACCCCGGAGACCGAACCCGCTGTATCTCAGGAACAAACTGAGGCGCGTGAGAGCAAGAAAAGCGAAAAATCCAAAAAAGAATCGAAAAAGAAGGAAAAGACTTATACGCTGACCCGGGAACAGATGGAGGCTGCCGAGCTGGCAGTCAGGCAGTTGGACGCCGCCCGCGATCAGTTTGTCCGGCTGAGCGCCGAGTATGACAACTACCGCAAACGCACCGCCAAAGAAAAGGATGGTATCTATCAAGATGCCAAAGCGGATACGATCCGGGAGTTTTTGGCCGTCTATGACAATTTGGAGAGAGCCATGTCCACCGGGGGCGGCGAAGATTCTCCCCATAAAAAGGGCCTGGAAATGATTTTGGGACAGTTCAGGGGTATCCTGGAAAAGCTGGGCGTCACCGAGATGCAGGCCAAAGGCGAACCCTTTGATCCCAACCGCCACAACGCCGTCATGCATATCGACGACGAAACGCTGGGCGAGAATGTGGTGGCCGATGTGTATCAGGCAGGGTTTCTGCTGGGCGACCGGGTGCTCCGGTTTGCAACCGTGCGGGTTGCCAATTAAAAAATATACAAGTTGTAATTGTTATAAACATTTATACGTTTCGAAATAGGAGGAATTCATATGTCCAAAGTAATTGGTATTGATTTGGGAACTACAAACTCCTGCGTGGCCGTGATGGAAGGCGGCGAAGCCGTCGTCATCCCCAACGCGGAGGGCAACCGCACGACTCCGTCCGTTGTGGCGTTTTCCAAGACCGGTGAGCGCATGGTGGGCCAGGTGGCCAAGCGCCAGGCTATCACCAACCCCGACCGTACCATCTCGTCCATCAAGCGCGAGATGGGCACCGACCACAAGGTCACCATTGACGGGAAGTCCTATACCCCGCAGGAGATCTCCGCCATGATTCTGCAGAAGCTCAAGGCCGACGCCGAAGCCTATCTGGGCAGCTCCGTCACGGAGGCCGTCATCACGGTTCCTGCGTACTTCACCGACTCTCAGCGTCAGGCAACCAAGGATGCCGGCAAGATCGCTGGCCTGGATGTCAAGCGTATCATCAACGAGCCCACCGCCGCGGCTCTGGCTTACGGCGTGGATAAGGAGCAGGCCCAGAAGATCATGGTCTACGATCTGGGCGGCGGCACGTTCGACGTGTCCATCCTGGAGATCGACGACGGCGTGATCGAGGTGCTGGCCACCGCCGGCAACAACCGCCTGGGCGGCGACGACTTCGACGAGTGCGTCATCAAGTATTTGGCCAGCGAGTTCAAGCGCACCGACGGCGTGGATCTGACTGGCGACCGCGTGGCCATGCAGCGCCTGAAGGAAGCCGCCGAGAAGGCCAAGATCGAGCTGTCCGGTGTGGCTACCTCCAACATCAACCTGCCCTATATCACCGCCGACGCCACCGGCCCCAAGCATTTGGACGTGACCCTGACCCGGGCCAAGTTTAATGAGCTGACGGCTCATCTGGTGGATGCCACCATGGGCCCTGTGCGTCAGGCCATGTCCGACGCCGGACTGCAGCCCTCCAATTTGTCCAAGGTGCTGCTGGTAGGCGGTTCCTCCAGAATCCCCGCCGTGCAGGAGGCCGTGAAGAAGTTCACCGGCAGCGAGCCTTTCAAGGGCATCAACCCCGACGAGTGCGTCGCCATGGGTGCCGCACTGCAGGCCGGTGTGCTGACCGGCGATGTGAAGGGTCTGCTGCTGCTGGATGTCACGCCCCTGTCTCTGGGCATTGAGACCATGGGCGGCGTGTTCACCAAGCTGATCGACCGCAACACTACCATCCCTGTGAAGAAGAGCCAGATCTTCTCCACCGCCGCGGACAACCAGACCTCCGTGGAGGTCAACGTCCTGCAAGGCGAGCGTGAAATGGCGGCTGCCAACAAGTCCCTGGGCCGCTTCCACCTGGACGGCATCGCTCCGGCCCGCCGCGGCGTACCGCAGATCGAGGTGACGTTCGACATTGATGCCAACGGCATTGTCAACGTCTCCGCCAAGGATTTGGGCACCAGCAAGGAACAGCACATCACCATCACCTCCTCTACCAACATGTCCAAGGATGACATTGAAAAGGCTGTTAAGGATGCCGAGCAGTATGCTACCCAGGACAAGAAGCTCAAAGAAGAGGTTGAGGTCCGCAATCAGGCCGACCAGATGGTCTATCAGTCTGAAAAGACCCTCTCCGAGATGGGTGACAAGATTCCGGCGGACGACAAGAACAAGGTTCAGGCCGGGATTGACAAGCTGAAAGAGACGCTCAAGGGCCAGGATACCGCTGCCATCAAGGCTGCAACCGAAGAGTTGACCCAGGCGTTCTATGCCGTCTCGGAAAAGCTGTACCAGCAGGCCGGACCTCAGGATGGCGGCGCAGCCGCCGGCCCGGACATGGGCGGCAACGCAGGCGGCCAGCAGGGCCAGTATTATGACGCTGACTATAAAGTAGTTGACGAAGATGAGAAAAAGAACGGCGGCCAGTAAGTGCCTCGCATAAACGTATCAGGGACAGGCGGCACCTGTCCCTGATACCGCGTTTCAGACAGTGAGGAGTTTTTTCTATGGCAGAACAAAAACGAGATTATTATGAAGTCCTGGGTGTATCCAAGGATGCTTCCGATGCGGACATCAAAAAGGCATACCGAAAGCTGGCCAAAGAGAATCACCCGGATCTAAATCCCGGGGATCAGGCGGCTGAGGCTCGATTCAAAGAGATTAACGAGGCGTACGAGGTGCTCTCCGATGGGGACAAAAAGGCCCGGTACGATCAATATGGCCACGCAGGTGTAGACCCGAACTTCGGTGCGGGCGGCGGCTTTGGCGGCGAAGGCTTTGATTTCGGTGACCTGGGCGACCTGTTCGGCAGCTTTTTCGGCGGAGGTTTCGGCGGTCAGCGCCGGGCCAACCCCAACGCGCCTCAGCGGGGAGAGAGTATTCGCCAATCCCTGGCCATCAGCTTCGAAGAAGCGGCCTTCGGCTGTGAAAAGGCGGTCACCGTGGAACGGTACGAGACGTGCGAGACCTGCCACGGCAACGGCTGCGAGCCCGGTACCACACCGGAGATCTGCCCGGACTGCCACGGAACCGGCGTTGTCCAGGTACGGCGGCAGACCCCAATGGGTGTGTTCGCTACCAGCTCACCCTGCGGCCGCTGCGGCGGCAAGGGCAAGATTATCCATCAGCCCTGCAAGGAGTGCCACGGCAACGGCGCTGTTCGCCGCCGCAAGACGATTCAAGCCAGCATCCCCGCCGGCATTGACAATGGTCAGACCATCTCCATCCGGGGGCAGGGCAATGCCGGGAAAAACGGCGGTCAGCCCGGTGATCTGCTCATTACAATCACCGTTCGTCCCCATGAGCTGTTCCGCAGGGAGGGTACCTCCGTTTTGTGTGAGGCACCGATCACCTTTGCCCAGGCGGTTCTAGGCGCAGAGCTGGAGATCCCCACCATCGACGGCAAGGTGAAGTATAATCTGCCGGAGGGCACCCAATCCGGCACCACGTTCCGGCTCAAGAGCAAGGGCATTCCCGCCCTCAATGGCCGAGGCCGGGGCGATCAGTATGTTACCGTCTATATCGAGACCCCGCGCAATCTGAACCGCGATCAGAAAGAGGCTCTGCGGAAATTCTCCGAAACGCTCAGTGATGGAAACTACGACGAGCGGAAATCGTTTTTCAAGAAATTTAAGAAGTGAGGCGTCGCATGTACCTGGCGGATTATCATACCCATTCCCGCGTCTCTCCGGATGCGGCGTTCTCTATGGCGGATATGGCTGCGGCGGCCGTGGCCGCAGGACTGGACGAAATCTGTTTTACTGACCACTTTGAGCCTGTGGAATGGGGGACGGACCGCCCCCGACAGACCTTTGACTGGGCGGCATTGACAGCTGAGTACGCCGATGTGACCAATCGTCTGGGCGGCAGCATCGGGCTGAAGCTGGGCCTTGAGCTGGGCGACGCGCCTATGGACTTTGCCAACACGGAGCGCCTGATGGCCGAAGCACCGGAACTGGACTTTGTGATCGGCTCGGAGCATATGCTCTCAGGGCGGTATCACTGGCAGGACCTCTCCATTGTTCAGGAGGACAGCGAGTCCGACTGCCGGGCAGAGATCGCCGACTATCTGGAGCAGGTTCTTCGGATGGCGGTCTGGGGAAAGTTTAACGTTCTGGGTCATCTGACCCTACCGCTGCGGTACATGAACGAAAAACGCGGATTCCATGCAACCTTCGATGGTTTTGAAGCTGAGGTGAGCGACATTTTCCGTGCCTTGATTCAAAACGGCTGCGGTATCGAGGTGAACACCAACCGAGGAAACACACCGCTGCCCGACGAAAAATGGCTGCGCCTGTACCGCTCTCTGGGCGGTGAGATTGTGACGCTGGGTAGCGACGCCCACCGGCTCCAGCACATCGGCTGCGCCATCCGGGAGGGGCAGGCACTGCTGCACGAGTGCGGATTTGAGCGGTTTTGCACTTTTGAGCAGCGTAAGCCTGTCTGGCATGCGCTGTAAGTTGCATTTTTGAGAAATTTGGGGTAAACTGTCTCTAAAATCATCATAGAACGGAGAAACGATGCCATGAAAATTGCATTGGGCTGTGACCACGGCGGATATGATCTCAAACAGACGATTATTAAACTCTTGGAAGAAAAGGGTTACGAGTACGAGGATTTTGGCTGCTATTCCACTGAGAGCTGCGATTATCCCATCTTCGGGGAGGCAGCTGCCCGCGCGGTGGCCTCTGGAAAGTGTGAGTACGGAATTGTCATCTGCACCACGGGAATCGGCATTTCTATCGCCGCCAACAAAGTGAAGGGCATCCGCTGCGCCCACTGCGCCGATCCGCTGGAGGCGGAACTCAGCCGCCGCCACAATAATGCCAATATGATCGCCATGGGCGCCGGTTTCACAGGTCCCAAGCTGGCCTGCCGGATGGTGGAAGTCTTTTTGACAACGGAGTTTGAAGGCGGCCGCCATGAGCGCCGCGTCAAGCTGATGGACGCCATCGAGGGCTGATACCAGAACGAGACAAAGGAGGAATCGCGGATGGCAGGCCCGAGAGGATACAACAGCTATCGGGGGAAAACGCCAATCGGCAAAATCATTCTGGCTATTGTGTTGGTGCTGGTGATTCTGGCCGCCGTGGCGTTTTTGCTGCTGCAAAAATATATTGTGTACGACGATTCGGGCAAACCCCGGCTGGAGCTTCCTCAATCACAGGAAACACCGTCTTCTTCGTCCGCAGAGGGCAGCAGTTCTCAGAATGACGATCTGCCGCCCATCCAGATTCAGGAACCGGCGGAAACCGCCGTGAAGGGTATCCTGCTGCCGGAGCAGCCCTTGACCACATGGGATGCGTCCGTGATGGAGCAGGGAGACAACTCCGTGGCCGTGACGATGAAGGCTGCCGGCGGCAAGGTTTATTTTACCAGTGATGCCGCCGCTTCCGGCACTGTGGAAACCGCCGAAGGTTCCGCTGCTGCACTGGCCGCGCTGACCGCGGATGACGATGTGCACACCATCGCCCGTTTCTCCTGCTTCCGGGACAGCCTGGCGGCCAGGGCGGACGTGGAAGGCATGGGTCTGAAGAATACCGGCGGCTATATCTTTTACGACGGCAGCAACCAGCAGTGGCTGGACCCCGCCAAGCCCTCCGCCCGGCAGTATCTGTACACAATGGCGAAGGAGTGCGCCGATCTGGGCTTTGACGAGATTCTGCTGACTGACCTCTCCTACCCCACCGAGGGCAAGCTGAATAAGATTGCCTATGGTGAGGGAGACAAATCGGCCAATATTAAGACGTTCCTCACGGAGCTGCGCGCCGTCTTGTCCGATACGCATGTGAAGCTGTCCGTGGAGCTGCCCGCGGCTGTGCTGCTCACCGGCAGCGACCAGAACGCGGGTCAGGTGCTCTCCGATATCGCTCCGCTGGTGGATCGGATTTATACTCAGACCACAGCCGACCAGACGGAGGCGATTAAAGCCGCCCTGTCCAATGACAGCGTGGAGTTTGTACCGGAACTGACTGCCCCGTCCGGCGACACGTATCTGGTGACGGCGGCGGACTAAAAATAATGTCTCGCTTCCCTGCCGCGCGGCTTTTATCTCCCGATGCATAACCGGAGAAGACCGATGCGAAGAAGCAGCGGGAACTGTCGGTTCCCTGTGCTTAAAACGCCCCAAACAGGCAGGCCGGGCGTCTACCCGGCCTGCTCCCCCCTTTTAAAGG
>QKDF01000231.1 GCA_003245395.1 Clostridia bacterium | reverse complement strand
GTATTTTTCATAATTCAGTTGACATGCACGTTATGATGATGTAACATGGTAATTAAAATCATATTATAGGGAGTTCAGCATGACTTGGAACATTATTTGTGACAGTAGTTCTGATTTGACCTCTGCAAAATGGGCCAGCGAGCAGGTCCGTTTCACCTCTGTCCCCCTGCGGATTATGGTAGGACACCAGGAATTTGTGGATAATGCGGAGCTCAGCGTTCCTGCGATGCTCTCTGCGATGGAGTCGGAAAAAAATGCCGCTTCCACTTCCTGTCCCTCTCCCGGTGCATTTGCCCAGGCGTTTTTGGAGGCAGACTGCTCCATATGCGTTACTATTTCATCCAATCTTTCGGGTACCTATTCCGCTGCTATGATGGGCCGGGATATGGTATTGGAGGAACATCCCGAAAAACGGATCTGTGTCATTGACTCCAAAAGCGCCGCAGGCCCTCTGGTGCTTCTTGCCCGCCGTGCCCGGGATTTGATCGAAGAAGCGGAAACCCCCAATTTTGAGGAGATCTGTCAGAAGCTGCGGCTATACCAGGCTTCTCTGCGCACCACGTTCACACTGGAGAATTTCGATAATCTGATCAAAAACGGGCGGATGCGTCCTCTGGTGGGCAACCTGCTGCATACGCTGGGCATCCATGTCATCGCAGAAGCAACGTCCCAGGGTACCATCCGGGTTGTGGACAAGGCCCGCGGTGAGAACAAGACCTATCGCGCCATCACCGCGCTGATGGCCGCCAATAAAGACTGTACCGGCGCACATGTGATCATCTCCCACTGTGAAAACCTGGCCGGAGCACTGAACCTGAAAGAGCAAATCCTCAAGGCGCTCCCGGTCAAAGAGGTGGAGATTCTGGCCTGCAGAGGATTGACCAGCTTTTATGCCATGGAAAAGGGTCTGATTTTAGGCTACTGAGTAAAATATCGCCCCGCGGCGCAATGCCGCAGGGCGATATTTTTTAGGAATTTTGTTGCGTCTTTTGATCGTTGTGCCCGTTCATCTGCCCAGCACGGCGGAGAGAACCGCTCGAATTGCATAAATTTGATTTTCGGCCTGATCCCGGATCGCACAATGGCGGCCATACAAAACTTTTTCTTCCGTGCCACATAATTCCGCCATATTTTCTTTCCCTTCCAAGTCTGAAAAATACTGCAAACCCTCGGAAATACTATGCAGATATACAATCTCCGGATTTTCCGTCTCCTGCAAAGTCTGCAGGCTCACCTGAAACGGCAGCAGCATCGCCGCCCGTCCGTGAGAAGGTGGCTTTCCATCTGTTCCAGTCCAGCCGCCGCACAGGACATCCGCCCGTTTCAGACTGCTGTGGTCGTCCGTCAGTTCGATCAGCCCGCCATTTTGCCGCGCAGACGCAAAAACCCGCTTTAAAAACTCCCCGCCCAGCTGCTTTGCCGTTTCCTGGGGGCCGTATGCGGTAAAATGCATTCCAAGTTTGGCCGCGGCTTCCATCCAACTCCGGCATCGGCTGCAGCGCAGGTCACCGGAGAATACCACTCGGATTTTGCGCAGCGGCAGGCCGCACCGCTCCTCCACGGTGAGCAAATCTCCCAGCACCTGAAGAGGCGCATCCGAATCGCTCTGTCCATTCCACACCGGCACGTCCGCTCCGGCGGCCAGCGCCTCCGCTGTGCTCTGTGCACCGCCCAGAAGTCCGATCCCGTCAAAATAGCAGCCCATCACTTCAGACGTAAGACTTCCCCGGATTCCCGCAAGGCTTTCGCCCTGTAAAACCGTGATACGGCCTTCCTCCTGTGCAACCGCTGCTTCAAATGCGCAGCGAGTACACAGCGACGGCTGCTCCTCCAGCACGGCAATGTGCTTTCCCCGCAGGGCCGCTGTTGCCCGCCCTGCCCGTCGGGCGGTTTTGCGGTCACGGCCCAGTTCCAACAGAAAACGGAGTTCCTCCGGCGTCAGTTCCTGAAATGTCAGCACGCTCCGCCCTCTCAAATTGATCGGCATGATCCTTCTCCTCCTTTTCCGGTTTTTCCCGTTTAGGATTTGTGGAAATTCCCATTTCATACACAAAATGCAAACAGGCGGCCTCACAGCTGTGAGGCCGCCTGTAAAATTCATTTCCGGTCGAGGTACGATAAAATGGCGTTGCCCATATAGTGGGCCGTGCCGGGGGTATAGCTGTCCAGCATCTCTGCAAAGCGGTCGTCCGCTCCATAGAGCGTTCCCATCCGGCGCAGCTTTTCATCATCACAGCCGTCGTGATAACGGGCTATATGCGCCTGCCATTGTTTCACCAGTTCGTGAGCCGCCGAACCTTCCGGCTCATCCGCCGCCACCAGCTGGGCAAAGGACTGAATCAGCCGATCCTGTTCCTGCTGCTCGTCCTGTGCTCCGACATAGTTGTCGCTCATGCTTCATCTCCTTTGCTGTTTCTCTTTATTCTCCGCAGTCCATGGAGATCTTATGAAACATCTCAAAAAGTTCCTCCACGGAGGTCTGCCGCTTTTCCTCCCCGGAGCGATCCAGCACCACGCGGCCCCGGTTCATCATCAGTACTCGGTCACCGTACCCCACGGCGCTGCGCAGGTTGTGGGTGACCATCATGGCGGTCAGGTGTTTTTCCCGCACCACCTTGTCGGTCAGCTCCATGATGACTTCGGCGGTTTTGGGGTCCAGAGCCGCTGTATGTTCGTCCAAAATCAGGAACTTCAGCGGCGTCATGGTGGCCATCAGCAGAGCCACCGCCTGCCGCTGTCCGCCGGAGAGAGAACCCATGCGCATATGCAGTTTGTCCTCCAGGCCCAGGCCCAATTCGCGCAGCTGCGCGCGGTAAAAGTCCACCCGGCTCTTATTTATGCCCCGGGTGAGGTTGAATGCCTTCCCCTTGTTGTCCGCCAGAGACAGATTCTCCAGCATGGTCAGGTTGGGACAGGTGCCCGCCGCCGGGTTCTGGTAGACCCGTCCCATGGAGGCATAGCGCTGATAGTCCTTCTTTTTGGAGATGCTCTCCCCGCCCACCAGCACGTCGCCGGCCTCGACGGGGATGGAGCCGCAGATGATGTTGAGCAGCGAAGTTTTGCCGGAGCCGTTGCTGCCCACGATGGATATAAACTGTCCGTCGCTCACCGTCAGGGAGAAGTTATCAAACAGGCACTGCTCCGTGACGGTGCCGGAGTTGTAAATTTTCGTTACGCCGCGTACTTCAAGCATGGATGATCTCCTCTCCCTTCCGGCCGGAGACCACCAGTACCAACAGGAACAAAATGGCCGTGATCAGCTTCATCATATTGGGTGGGAGTCCCAGATCCAGCGCCACCGCGATGCACAGCTTATAGAGAATGCTGCCCACCACTACGGCGGTGGTGCCCCGGACAAAGCTGACGCGGCGAAACAGCGCCACGCCGATGATCACGGTGGCCAAGCCGAACACCACCTGGCCGGTGCCCATGGTAGCGGAAAAACTGCGGGTCTCATGGCACACCAGGCTGCCCGACAGCGCCACCAGTGCATTGGAAATAACGAGGCCGAGCATCTTGATGTTGCCCTTGTCCTTCGCCAGGGTGGTGACCAAACCGGCGTTGTCGCCCACCGCCCGGAGCAGCAGACCGGATTTTGTCCGGAAATACAGGTCCAGCAACAGTTTAACTGCCACCACAATCAGCAGGGAAATCACCAGCTTGCGCCCCTGCAGGTTCAGTCCTCCCAGCAGCGCCATGGCCGGAGCTGCAGTAAAAATGGTATCCATCGACCGTTCCACCGTCAGGTTGGAACCGGCAATCTGCAGATTGATGGAAAACAGGGCGGTCATGGTGATGATACCCGCCAGCAGATCCCGGACGTGGAGTTTGACATGAATGATGCCGGTGCACAATCCCGCCAGCGCACCAACCCCCAGGGCGGCCAGCAGCGTTAGATAGGGATTCACGCCATGCGTCAGCAGAAGCGCCGTCACGGCGGCCCCCAAGGGGAAGCTGCCGTCCACGCTCAGGTCAGGAAAGTCCAGAATGGAATAAGTGATGTAAACGCCGAATGACACCAGCGCATAGACCAGGCCCTGAATCAGGGTGCTGATCAGCAGGTCTGTCATTGCTTCAGCCTCCTTTTATTGAACAGGATTACGCAGGGAACCGATCCCTTCGATCTCGCAGGTCACCACGTCGCCGGGGTGCAGGAATTTGGGCGGATCAAAACCCATACCCACGCCGGCTGGGGTTCCCGTGGCGATAATGGTACCCGGCAGCAGCGTCATGCCCGACGTCAGCTCGGCCAGGATGTCCGCAATTCCGGTGATCAGCATCGAGGTGTTGGAATTTTGGCGCAGCTCCCCGTTGACATAGGAGCGGATGGCCAGCGCGGGCGGGAAGGCAATCTCGTCCGCCGTGACAATACAGGGTCCGATGGGTGTAAATGTATCCAGGCTCTTGCCGAAATACCATTGCTTATGGGTGGTCTGCAGCAGCCGGGCAGACACATCGTTGAGCACCGTATATCCGAAAATGTACTCCGCCGCGTCCTCGGGGCGAACGTTGCAGGCGGTCTTGCCCAGAATCACCGCCAGTTCCGCCTCATAGTCCAGACGCTGAACCAGGCCGGGGTGGCTGTCGATGGCACCCTCCGGCCCCACGGCCTCATTGACCCGCTTGGAGAAGTAGATGGGGATGGGGCGTTCCTTGGTAAATGCATCAGCATTGTACTGGGCCGCCTCCGTGGCATGATCCTTATAATTGATACCCAGACACAGCACATCCTGGCGGGGGCGGGGAATTGGCGCACACAGCGTCACCTCGGAAAGAGGCGTGGACGCACCGAGGCCCTCCGTCGCTTTTGCGGCGGAGAGCACTTCGGCAACGGAAGACGTCTCAATCAAGGTATTCATATCTGTGTACGGCAGAGGCATTACGGCAGTTTCCTTCGCCGTCAGAACACCCACGCGCTGTTGTCCATGATGCAGATACGTTACCAGTTTCATATGGATTCTCCCTTCAAAATCAGGCTGCAGTTTCCACCGAGGAGGCCTCCACAGCATTTTTCGCAATGTTATCCGGCACTGTGATACCCATGGCGTTGAGGGCGTCGGAATTGATATAAGTGCCGTACTCCGTGATCGTCTCATACGGCAGCTGATCGCAGGTGGTCTCGCCGGTGATGACCTTGGCCGCCATCATACCGGTCTGAATGCCCAGCTTGTAATAGTCGATACCGGCGGCGGCCACACAGCCGTTTTTCACCTGCTCCACCTCGGAACCGTAGACGGGGATGGCCGCTTCGTTGGTCTTTTCCAGCACGGCGGACAGTACGCCAACCACGTTGTTGTCGGTCAGATTGGAAAAGCAGTCCACCTTGTGGGAGATCAGGGTATCGACGGCCTGGGTCACCTCAGACTGGGCCGTAACGCCCACCGCGTCGATGGTGAAACCGTAACTGGATGCCTTCTCCTTATACTGGGCGATGGTGGAAACGGAATTGGGCTCGCTGGTGGTATAGATGATGCCGATGGTTTTGGCCGCGGGCTGTAAGGCGCGGATCAGCTGAAGCTGGGCGTCCACGGGCAGAGCATCGGAGGTTCCGGTGATATTGCCCTTATCCAGGCCCGCCTGGGCGGGATCGGATACAGCGGTGAAAATTACGGGGATATTCTTATCCTCTGCCGCGGCGAAGCAATGGACGGCAGAGGGGGTGGCGACCGCCACCATCATATCCACATTGTCGCTGGAAAACTTGGCGGCAATCTGGCTGTCCACGTTGTCGTCAAAGCCCGCATTCTGATAGTCAACGGTAAAGTCGGTGCCCTCGGTCAGTCCGGCCTCTTTCAAGCCCTCAAGAAAGCCCTTGCGGCAGTTGTCCAGAGACGGATGCTGGCCGTACTGCAGCAGGCCGATCTTATAGGGGTTCCCGGCGGAGGCAGACGCGCTGCCGGAGGACGTGGAGGAGGCTGCGTTATTCTGGCCGCAGGCGGCCAGGGAAAGGGCCATGGTCAATGCCAGAGCGGCACTGGCAATTTTTTTGAACTGGTTCATAATCGACTCTCCAATCTTCATTCTCATCATTATATAATATCAACACATATTATTGCAAGATGCCGGGCACGCAGTCTGTCCCGCACCGCCATCGTTTTTTTGGAACTTTCATGTCCATTCCTCCCATGCTCTGCGTTTTCAGGCAACAAAAAAAGCCTCATCCCAAATTTGGGACAAGACTTCCATCCTGCGGTACCACCCAAGTTGACGCTTTCGCGCCCGCTCGTTTTCGCGTACTTCATACGCGCCGCCCGGATAACGGGTGCGGCCCCCGTCGGTCGCTACTTGTATGTACGTTCGCTCCGCCCTCGCCAGTCCATTCACCAAAAGCTCCCTGCCGCGATCCCACCGCCCGCGGCTCTCTGAAAGGCTGCCCTCCCGGCTACTACTCTGACTCATCGGTTTTTCTGATTGTCTTGCATTATATGCGCGGGCGTCTTGTTTGTCAAGTACAAAATCCCTTGCTTGTCTGCGTCAGTGGAGGACAACTGTCCTCTATCGGTGCTGTTCAGGACAGGCACCTCCGATTGCTCCTCTTGCATATCGGCCTTGTTTCCCAGCCAGCTTAAACGAACTTTTGACACGGACTTATAGATTGTGCAGCGTGGGGACCCGGCCACGATAGCAGTCAATCCAACTGTGATTTTGCACAATACATCCCATCTTCTTTTTGCTTTCCCGCACAACACGCCGGAATCCATAACTCTCGCGTAGGTGGAGATTGACTTTTGTGCCGGGGTATGCTATAAGTTTATTTGTATTTTATTGCGCTGGTCAGCAGCGATCCGCGGCGGGAATCGCAGCTTGGAACCCGCCCTGAAAATCGAACAGGCGAAACCGTGGATTGCAGCTGAAAGCCTTGAACAAGGGGCTTTTCGCCGCAAATCGTCCACGGTATTTTTATTTTGCCGACCGGCGCTGCAGGGAATATCTCCGGCACGAGTAGGATCTTCCGGCCGGGAAAGACTGTCTGAAGCAAGTGTTTCAATCAAGCGGGAGAGAAAATGAGAAAAGGGTAAGGTGGAAGAGAATGTCTACAAAGTTCGTGTTCGTTACCGGCGGTGTTGTCTCCGGCCTCGGAAAAGGCATCTGCGCAGCGTCGTTGGGGCGGCTGCTCAAGCAGAGGGGTCTTCGGGTCCGGAATCAGAAATTTGACCCTTATATTAATGTAGACCCCGGCACCATGAGCCCCTATCAGCACGGCGAGGTCTTCGTCACCGACGACGGCGCTGAAACCGACCTGGATCTGGGCCACTATGAGCGGTTTGTGGACGAAACCCTGACCGGAAACTCCTCTATTTCCTCCGGAAAAATTTATTGGTCCGTCCTGAATCGGGAACGCCGGGGCGACTATCTGGGCGCTACAGTCCAGATCATCCCCCACATCACCAACGAGATCAAAAGCCGGATCTATTCCATGGCCAGCGATGATGTGGATGTGGTCATCTCCGAAATCGGCGGCACCGTGGGCGACATCGAGTCCCAGCCCTTCCTGGAGGCTATCCGCCAGGTGGCGGCCGAGCGGCCCCAGGGCGACGTGATCTTTATCCATGTCTCCCTGATCGTACAGATCCCCGGTTCCGGCGAGCTCAAGTCCAAGCCCACCCAGCACTCGGTCAAGGAGCTGCTGAGCCTGGGCATCCAGCCCGACGTGCTGGTGTGCCGCTGCGACGCACCCATCACCGATGACATCCGCCGGAAAATCGCCTTGTTCTGCAACGTGGAGTCCGACTGTGTCATCCAGAACACCACGGCGGAAACGCTGTACGAAGTCCCCCTGCTCATGGCCCGGGAGGGTCTGGACGAGGTGGTCTGCC
>QKDF01000250.1 GCA_003245395.1 Clostridia bacterium | reverse complement strand
GTCCACCATACGCCGGCGGCATCGGGCTTCACACGGATGCTCGCAGATATAGGCACAGGCAATCGGGAACGGGTTATCCTTGCGGATCAGGCGCACAGCATCGGCATAGCGCCCCTCGTTCACCAGCGCAATATAACCGGGGATATCCACCCCCGCGGGACACAAATTGACACAGGGCACGGGATTTTTCAAACTGCCCAGGCAGCGATGGTGCAGGATATGCTCCTCATAGTCGTCTCGGAAACCCCGGACGCCCATCAAAACCAGCTGGGCGGCGTTGATGCCAATGGCGCAGTCCGCCGTATCCACGATCACACGGGCTGTCTGCTCAATTAAATCAATGGTCTCCAGGGTTGCTTCTCCGTCCAATACTTCTCCCATCATATCGGACAGCTGCCCAAGACCGATCCGGCAGGGTACGCATTTACCGCAGGTCTGTGCATGGCAAAGGTTCAGAAAATTTTGCGCCATATCAATGGGACACAAGCCCGGAGGACTAGAGGCAATCCGCCGTTCCACGCTCCGGTACAGCTCATCCACAATAGTCTGGGATTGACTGGGGGTCTTAATATCAAGACGGCTCAAAGTAATTCGCTCCTTTGTTTAGATTCAGAGAAACGCTCCAAACAGCTGCCTGGAAGTCGTGTTTGGCCCTCTTGCCTATAGTATACTGTATTGTCTAAAAATTATCAATATGTATAATGTAATTTTGCGCAATTCGTTTGTCTGTGTTACCTTTTGCGTTTTCTTTACGCAACGCAGTAAAAATTGAGCAGAGCCCGTTCTTCTCCACCACAGTAAAACTTTACCTGTATTCGGCGTGGTCAGCAGTTTAAAATCTGGAAATAACACCCATTTTTTCTGCTTTTTCTCACAAAAGACCCAAATTATTTTAGAATTCGTGCAAAATACTTGTTAAAATACTTGCACTGCTGTGCTATAATAAAAAGCCGCATAACAGCACTTCGATTCTGTCAGAGCCTCAGTCGTCGCATTGGATCCGCGGGGCACAGGAGGTTGATTTTTTGAAGAACATTTTATCCTATATTGAACAGGCCGGAACCCGATTTCCTGACCGAATTGCCCTGGCGGACGAGACGTCCGCCTATTCCTATCAGGAGTTTCTTCTGCTGGCGAAGCGCATCGGCAGCCGTATAGGAAAGCTGGGTGTGCGGAATCAGCCCGTGGCGGTCTTCTTGGACAAGACACCGGCGTGCGCAGCCGCTTTTCTGGGCGTGGTGTACAGCGGAAATTTTTATGTAGTCCTGGACAGCCTGATGCCCACGGACCGGATCAATCGGATTTTTGAAACGCTCCACCCCGCCGCGGTCATCACCGACGCAGCCCACCGGGAGCAGGCAGGAGCGTTTCACTTTGACGGAGAAATTCTCCCGTTTGAAGACGCCGCCGTGTATCCGGTCTCGGAATCATTTCTCGCCGCCGTACGGGCCGAAATGGTGGAAACAGACCCGCTCTATGCACTCTATACCTCCGGCTCCACAGGGCTGCCCAAGGGGACGGTGGTTTCTCATCGAGCGGTCATCGCCTATTCCCAGTGGGTGATCGACACCTTTGATATCCGGGAAACCACTGTGTTCGGCAGTCAGACGCCATTCTATTTCAGCATGTCGGTCACAGACCTTTACAGCGCCCTGCGCACCGGGGCCAGGCTGCAGATTATTCCGAAAAAATTCTTCTCCTTCCCTCTGATGCTGGTGGAATATCTCAACCGTTTCGCCATCAACACCATCTACTGGGTGCCCTCTGCGCTGTGCATCGTAGCCAACTGGGACACGTTCGCCTATGCAAAGCCGGAACGTCTGGAAAAAATCCTGTTCGCGGGCGAGGCCATGCCCTGTAAGCAGCTTAATTACTGGCGCGGGCATCTGCCCGATGCCCTGTATGCCAATCTGTTCGGCCCCACGGAAACCACGGATATCTGTACATATTACGTGGTTGACCGGGCGTTTTTAGACGATGAAGCGCTGCCGATCGGACAGGCCTGCGACAATTGCAGCGTATTCTTACTGGATGAAGCTGGTAATGAAGCCGACAGCGGAGAACTGTACGTCCGAGGTCCGTTTTTGGCCTCCGGCTATTACAACGACCCCGAGCGGCCCCGGGCGGCATTTGTGCAAAACCCGCTGAATCTTGCCTACCCGGAAACGGTGTACCGCACCGGCGATCTTGCGTCCTACAACGGATTTGGAGAGCTGATCCATCTGGGCCGCCGGGACTATCAGATCAAACACATGGGCTACCGGATTGAACTGGGCGAGATTGAGGCCGCCGTGGGCGCGGCGGAAGGTATTGGGGCCTGCGTGTGCGTCTATGACGCTGCCGAAGATAAAATCGTACTGCTCTATCAGGGGGAGATCAAAACCGACGTCCTTTCGGAACAGCTGCGGCGCAGGCTGCCTGAATATATGTTCCCCAGTCGGCTCATCCGGCTTAAAGTCATGCCATACAATGCAAACGGAAAAATCGACCGCGCCTATCTCAAGGCGCATTATCAAGAACTGTAGGAGAGTTGCCCGATGGAAGAAATTATTAAGATTCTGGAAGAAATCAAACCCGGCGTGGATTACCGCACCGAGAAGAATCTGTTTGAGGGGCACATCCTGGCCTCTCTGGAAATCATCATGCTGGTATCCGAGCTCAATGACGCGTTTGATATCAAAATTACCCTGCCCTATATCAAGCCCGAAAATTTTCGGTCTGCGGAAACAATCTACGCCATGGTGCAAAAGGTCATGGACGAAGAATAGAGGGGTTACATGCAGTATAATTCCTGGCTGTACGTAGTTGTCTTTTTAAGCTGCACGGTTCTCCTCTATTACGCGTGCCCCCTGCGGCAGCGGTGGATGATCCTGCTGGCCGCCAGCACGGCGTTTTACGTGCTTGCCAGCCGACAGCTGATTCTGGTTCTGATTCTCAGCGCTGCTGTCATCTACTGGGCTGCGCTGGAAATTGATCGGGGCGAGAGCCGTTACCAGCAGCAAAAAGGCTTGCTGTCCAAGGAGGAGCGCAAACGTCTCAAGGAAAACCTTGCCATCCATAATCGCCGCGTCGTGGCGGCCGCATGTATGGCGTCGTTTGGGATCTTGTTTTTCCTTAAGTATTTCAACTTCATGGGAAGCAATCTCAACCTGCTGTTTGCGGGTTTGCGCCTGCCGCTCACCATTCCGGCGCTGCACCTGATGATGCCGCTGGGAATTTCTTTCTATACCCTCTCAGCCATCAGCTATCTGGTGGATGTCTCCAGAGGCGCCTGTCCGGCGCAGCGTAATTTTGCCAAGCTGCTGCTGTTTCTGATCTTTTTCCCAGTGATCACGGAGGGGCCCATCTCCCGCTACGGTCAGCTGGGGGGACAGGTTGCCCAAGGGCACCGGTTTGACTTCCGCGCCTTCTGCTTTGGCATCCAGCTGATTTTGTGGGGGCTTTTCAAGTCCGTAGTCCTGGCAGACCGCCTAGCCGCGGTGGTGGGAAATATTTTCACCAAGCACAGCGATTACAGCGGCTCCGTCGTGCTGGTGGCTGTGCTGCTGTATACGCTGCAAATTTATATGGATTTTTCCGGCGGCATCGACATCGCCCGTGGCAGTGCGGAGCTGTTCGGGATCACGCTGGCTCAGAACTTCGCTCGGCCGTTTTTCGCCACCTCTGTCAATGATTTTTGGCGCCGGTGGCACATCTCTTTGGGCGCGTGGCTGCGGGACTATATTTTTTATCCCATCTCTTTGAGCCATCCGTTCCAGCTTTTAAGCAAAAAAAGCCGCGCGCACTTGAACAGCTATTATGCGGCTACAATCCCCGCCCTGATTGCACTGTTTGCCGTCTGGCTGGGAAACGGAATCTGGCACGGGGCTGCCTGGAAATACATCTGCTATGGCCTTTATTACTACATCATCATGGCGGCAGGCATGCTTTTTGAGCCCCTGTCCGTCCGTCTGCTGGCGCTGCTCCATCTGCGGCGGGAAAGCCGCGGCTGGCATCTATGGCAGATGCTGCGTACGTTCTGTTTTGTAAATCTCGGCATGCTGATTTTCCGGGCCGACAGCCTGCGCACCGCCTGGACAATGTTTCTCTCCATGTTTACGCCCTACCATGGAAAGTCTCTGCTGCAGGTTCTGAGCTCCCAGGGGCTTAATTCCAATCAGCTTGAAATTGTGGTGTGGGGCGCAGCGTTAGTACTTATGGTCAGCATCTTTCAGGAGCGGGGCGTGGGTATCCGGACATGGGTCGCTGCCAGAGCCATCCCCATCCGTTGGAGCATTTACATTGCTGTGATCCTGGCCATCATTATCGTGGGCGCCTACGGCCCGGGCTTCGGTGTCGTGGACTTCATCTACGCGCAGTTTTAGGGAGGCATTATGAGGAATGCAAAGTATCTGAACCTCAGGAAAAGTGTCGTCTTCCTGCTGATTCTGGCCCTGCTTCTGGGTGCCCTGTCGGAGCTGTCCATTCTGCTGGACCGAAACGTCAACCCCCTGTTCAACTACGCCGCGCGCGATCTGCTGGACGAGCCGAAAAACTCCATCGACGTACTGGTAATCGGCACCAGCGATGTTTACAGCGCCGTCTCTCCCCTGCTTTTATGGAAGGATTACGGCTACGCCGGCTTTGCCTGGGGTGAACCGGCCCAGCGTATTTTTGAGACGCACGAATATCTGAAAAAGATCTACCGCTGTCAGACGCCCAAGGTCGTATTTCTGGAAATCGGCAACCTGTACCGGGATAAATCCGACGCACAGAACCTGGACAGCATGACTAAGGCATATATTGCCGATGTGTTCCCGATTGTCACCTATCATCGGACGCTGGCCAATTTTAGCCTGGCTAATTTACAGGCCAAGCCAGGCTCTGTGACCAAGGGCTATCTGATCCGCGGCGGCACCGTGCGCGTGGACAGCGATCCCGATACGTATATGGAACCCGATTCCGGAACAGCTTCGATCAACTATTTCAGTCAGCAGGAACTGACGGCCTGTATCGATTTGTGCCGGGCCCACGGATCAAAGGTGGTCCTGGTCTCCATTCCCTCCTTCACTGACTGGAACATGGAAAAGCATAATACGGTAACCGCTCTGGCACAGCAAGAGCAGGTTTCCTATCTGGATTTGAACGTGGAGCTCAGAGGGAAAATCAACTGGGATACAGATACCGCAGACGGCGGGAAGCACCTTAATTACAAAGGCGCTCAGAAAGTCACCGCATACCTGGGGCAGTATCTCTACGCGAATGGCCCCCTGCCGGACCATCGGCAGGATTCCGCATACGACGTATGGAATGCTGACTATCAGGCCTACGCTAAGAAATTGGTATCTTTTTCGTAATCGCTCCATATTGATGCTAAGCCGTCTTTCTTCAATCGGTTTACTTTCTCTGACAAGTCAGTTTGTCCGTTACAACCGTTGAATTTTATTTATGGAAAGAAGGAGTGCATAATGGAATATCGCAGAATGGGCCAGACAATTGTATTGCGCTTGGACAGAGGTGAGGAAATTGTAGATCAGCTCAAGGCAGTCGGATTGGCCGAGGGAATCAAGCTGGCCGGCGTAAACGGTCTGGGCGCCGTGGGCGATTTTACAGTCGGTGTTTTTGACCCCGTAAAAAAGCAGTATTTTTCCAATCAATTTCAGGGGCTCTACGAGATCGTCTCCCTCCACGGAACCATCAATACGTTCCGCGGGGCATACTACTCTCACCTGCACATGAGCGCGGGTGACCGGGAGGGTCGCGTTTTCGGCGGGCACCTGAACCGAGCAGTGGTCAGCGCAACCTGCGAGATCGTCATTACCCTGATCGACGGGAGTGTTGACCGGCGTTACGACGAGTCCATCGGACTGAACGTATTCGATTTTTAATAATTAAAGATAAGCACAAGCATCTGATCAGATTAAGGTGATCAGATGCTTGTGCTTTTATAGTCCGCAGCACAGGAACAGACAGCTCAATTCATCAACCTAAAATCGTAATATATTTGTTTTCAAATCAAGATAAACTTTGGTATAATATAGAATCATACAGCCGCGCAGACGAAGAAGGGGGGCCTCTCATTGCCAATCATTACGATATCAAGGCAAATGTGCAGTTTAGGCGATGAAGTTGCGGAAGCGTTGTCTCAAAAACTCGGCTGGGAGCTATTTACACGTGACATCCTGCTGTCCCGCTTTCGCGACGCCACTGCAACCCCCTATGATCTGCACATGCTGTCCGAAAGCGTAAGATATTTATTAAAACCGAACAAAAACGGTGACACATACCTGGATGCCATTACAAAGAATCTGGCGGGCTATTTGGAAAACAACTCCGGAATCCTGGTGGGATTTGGCTCCCAGATGATTTTTTCCCAACGGAAAGACGCAGTACACGTACGAATATTCGCACCGAAAAAAAGTAGAATTGTCCGAGCAAAGAAATACTATCACGTTTCAGATCAAGAAGCAGAAAATATCCTGGATGCTGCAGACAGAAAGCATAAGCGGTTTGTATCAACGCTTTTTAACGCCGATTTGAATGATCCGTCTCATTATCACCTGACTCTGAATACAGAGGCCCTTTCCACAGATGAATGCGTTTCGACGATCATCGCGCTCTATCAGGAGCATGAAAGCCGCAGACAGATAGAACTGGAAACCGATCATCAACTGGTCTCCAGCCACTTGTCGGAATACCCCGTTTTCAAAACGGAAACAGAGGCTGAGTTTGCGAAGATCCTGAATATGTATCAGATCGACTGGAAATACGAACCGAAAACCTTTCCAATTGAATGGGACGCAGAGGGTAACATTAAACTTGCATTCAGCCCCGATTTTTACCTGACAACTTTCGATACCTATATTGAGCTGACCACCATGAACCAAAAATATGTCACATTGAAAAATAAAAAGGCCAAAAAGCTGCGCGAGTTATACCCCGGTACAAATATTAAAGT
The DNA here is from genome assembly GCA_003245395.1 of Clostridia bacterium. GTDB lineage: Bacteria > Bacillota > Clostridia > Oscillospirales > Oscillospiraceae > Oscillibacter. Next base: position 924 of record QKDF01000250.1, on the reverse strand, counting down.
AATTTATAAAAAAGATTTTTATTCACTTATTGAGCGCTTAAATCTGAATAAGGGTGTAGACAATGAATCTGACTAATATCAAGCGCATCGCCATCAGCAAAGAAAAGTTGAACGAGCGAACTTGCGCCCTCGGAAAACAGATTACGGAAGATTATGCAGGCAAAGAACTCATTCTGGTCGGAGTACTGAAGGGATCTCTATATTTTTTAGCTGATCTCTCCAGAACCATCGATCTCCCCCTGCAAATCGATTTGATTTCAATCGGTGTTTTAAACTCCACGAGGCAAACCGGAGTGGTGCGAATCACGAAAGATCTGGACTATGATATCACCGGAAAACATGTTCTGGTTGTCGAGGATATTATCCGCTCGCAGCTGACGCTTGGGTATTTACTGCGGCATCTGGGATCCCGCGGCGCCGCCAGCATCAAAACCTGTACCCTGCTGTATTCGCCAGAGGAACAGCTTCTCAATATCCCGATTGATTATGTGGGTTTTGAAATTTCAAAATCTGAAAGGCTGATTGGGTATGGCCTGGATATCGGTGAAAAGGGCCGCAACCTTCCATATGTAGCAGAAGTCAAGGGGATGGAGGCGTAAATGCCCCATCCCCTTGACTGATTTTGAAGTATAAATAAATAAGCTCCAGAGAACCCTTATAAGTTTATACTTAAATGCTAACCCTTTTTCTTGCAAAAATTTTTCAATCTAACTCATGAACTTTAATTGCTTTTTTCTGATTGATACTTCGACCAATGGCCTCGTTATCTTTCTTCCATGGCAATTATCATCCGATTGTCAAATTTGTGATTTGCTTCACTCACGTGTTGCTACTATCACTTTTTGCTTTCCACATTCATCATGTGGCGGTTCTTCATTTAGGCACTTGCTTATTTCAGTAATCCCTGGAGCTTGATTAAAGTAT
>QKDF01000207.1 GCA_003245395.1 Clostridia bacterium | reverse complement strand
ATTTTAGAGAAAAATTATCCAGATTTGTTCTTTCCCGTGCTTTTTCCATTGCTTTCTCCACCGGTCGCTGGCGGGAGAGCTGATTGTTGCGGGATAGAATCCCGGAGATCTGCCCCAGAGTCTGATGAACCTCTTCATGAAACGCGTCTGCGGACAGGCGCAGAGCGCCATGCCCCAAAATGATTAGCTGTTCAGGTCCATCGGAGGTGGCAACGCGAACTCGGTATTTCCGCCCAATCTCATAGGTGGCACGCTCGATATAGGCGTCCGCGGTTACGGCCTCCTTGGTATAGACCACATGGATGTTGTGGTAGCGGCTTACCTCACCGGTGCCTTTTGGAACCTTATAGGCGTCAAACACCAGGATGACTTCACATTTACGGAAGCCCTGATAGTTACACAATAAGTCCATCAGCAGCTGTCGGGCCGCATCCAGGTTGTCCCGGGCCACGGTTTTCAGCTCGTCCCAGGCGAAAATAATGTTGTATCCGTCTATCAGCAGATATTCCGGGCCGGAGGGCACCGGCTCCGCAGGTTTTGAAGAGGGGATGGCCGCTGCGTCCTTTGGAGGCGAAAATTCCCGCCGCTTCACGGGGCCGTAGGTCCGTTCAAAAATGGCCTGCAGCTCTTTGTTTTGTTCGACTGACCCGGTATAGGCGGCGGAGCGGGGGGCGCTTGGTGAAGAGGGTGCAGGCTGCGCCTTTTCAGTAGGGGAGAGACGGATGCCGCTGGATACGTGGGCCAGTTCCGGAACTTGATCCCAGCGGACATTGTAGCCCGCACCGTGAGCGCAGAAAACCGAGTCCGCCGGATGCTCCGTGTCCCGTTCAAGATCATACCCCACGGCTTCCACAACTTCGGGCTGGTTGTGACAGGGGCGGTATCCGCTCAATGTACAGCTCAGGTGCCCCTGTCCACGGGTATAGGCGGCCACTTCGGCACCGTAGTCCCGCAGACAGGCTACCGGCGCGCTGCCGGTGAGGGTGACTTCGTTACCCATGGTTTCGGGCGGGGAGAAGGTGCCGGACATCCGCTGTAGGTCCGACATGGCCCGACCCACCTGCTCGGCGGGGAGCGTGAGGCGGCAGTCGTACCATGGCTCCAGCAGGATGCTTTGCGCCTGCATCAGCCCCTGGCGTATGGCGCGATAGGTAGCCTGACGGAAATCGCCGCCCTCCGTATGTTTGACGTGGGCGCGCCCGGCCACCAATGTGATCTGCAGATCCGTGATGGGAGAGCCGGTGAGCACACCCGGGTGGCTGCGCTCTTCCAAATGGGTCAGAATCAGACGCTGCCATGTCCGATCCAGCATTTCCTCCGGGCATGCGGAGGCAACTTGTACGCCGCTGCCCGGCTCTCCCGGCTCCATCAGCAGATGTACTTCGGCATAGTGGCGCAGAGGTTCAAAATGTCCGATGCCGATGACCGGCGCGGCGATGGTCTCCCGATAGACGATGTTTCCCGGACCAAAATCCACCTCCAGGCCAAAACGCTCTGCGATTAGCCGTTGGAGGATTTCCAGCTGTATGACCCCCATCAGCTGGATGTGAATCTGGCGCAGCTGCTCGCTCCAGACAATATGCAGCTGTGGGTCTTCCTCCTCCAGTTCCCGGAGCTTGGTCAGGACGCTGAAAGGATCGTCCCTCCGGGGCAGCAGGACTTGATAGGTCAGCACAGGCTCCAGCAGCGGCACGGAAGTGGAAGATTCCGTGCCCAGTCCCTCTCCGGGATGGGTATGATTCAACCCGGTTACCGCGCACACGGTCCCAGCGGAAACCTCGTCCACAGTCCGGTACTTTGCCCCGGAGTAAATGCGGATCTGATCCACCTTTTCCTGCCAGAGAGTTCCGTTTCGCTCGCCGGAGAGAACTGACTTGACCTTTAAAGTGCCGCCGGTGACCTTCAGCCAGGTCAGCCTGCCGCCTTGGGTGTCCCGGGAGATCTTATAGACTCTGGCGGCAAAGTCTTCCGGATACTGTGGGCGGGGCGCATACCGGGTCAACGCGTCCAGCAGAGCATCCACGCCTTCCAGACGCAGCGCGGCGCCGAACAGACAGGGGAACAGCTGCCGCCGGACAATCAGGCCGCTTATTTCTTCATCGGGGATGCTGCCGCTCTCCAGATAGCCGGTGAGGACGCGTTCGTCACACATGGCCACCGTTTCCAGCAGTGTTTCGGAAGACTCGCTGAAATCCGTACAGCTGCCGCTCAGGCGCCGGTGTAGCTCGGCAAACAGAGCGGCCCGGTCGGCACCCGGCAGATCCATTTTGTTGACAAATAGAAAGGTTGGTACGTGGTATCGCTCCAACAGTTTCCACAGCGTCAGCGTGTGCCCTTGAACGCCGTCGGTTCCGCTGATCACCAGGATCGCGCAATCCAGCACCTGCAGCGTCCGTTCTGCCTCGGCGGAGAAGTCTACGTGGCCGGGGGTATCCAGCAGGGTAATCTCCACATCCTGCAATGGCAGCACCGCCTGCTTGGAGAAGATGGTGATGCCCCGCTCCCGCTCCAGGGCGAAGGTGTCAAGAAAGGCATTCCGGTGATCCACCCGCCCCAGGGTGCGCAGCTGCCCGCTGAGATAGAGCAGAGCTTCCGAGAGTGTGGTCTTGCCCGCGTCCACATGCGCCAGTATTCCAACAACCAGTTTTTTCATTGTTTCCCGCCATTTCCAAAAGCGTTACCGTCCCGCGGCGGAGACTGTTCGATTCCTTTTTACACAGTATATCACACGGCGTTTGCCCGGTCAAAACCAGGAACCGGGGAATCGCGAAATTTTCACGCGGAAGAAAGCAGGCGGATACCCGGATTTGGTGCCCTTTTCTTGACATTGTACCGCGCGTATGGTATTCTTTGCTTGCTTGGAAACCGCTGTGCAGACTGCGCCAATTGGGTTTCCGACAAGTATATGAAAGGGGACATCACCATGGAAAGAATTAAAACGATCGCGACTCGTGATCTGAACAAGAGCTTGAAGACAGGTGGCTGCGGAGAGGGCCAGACCTCCTGCCAGTCCGCATGCAAGACCTCCTGCGGCGTTGCCAATCAGCAGTGCGAGAACGCAAATAAGTAAGATGACTGCCCAGAATGCCGCCCTATCCGGCGGCATTCTTCTTGTGTCAATAACGGAGGACCTCTATGGTACATCAATATCAACTCAATGGGTACAACATCGTGCTGGACACCTGTTCCGGGTCGGTTCACGCCGTGGACGAGGTGGCTTATGACATCATCGCACTGTATCCTGAGCATACGGAGAACGAGATTGTCTCCTCTATGCTGAAAAAATACGCCGGCCGTGCCGACGTGACAGAGGAGGACCTCCACGCCTGCGTGGCCGATGTCCGCGCTCTGGAAGAACACGGGAAGCTGTTTACACCCGACACGTTCGAGCCCTTGGCTTTTGACTATAAAAATCGCAGCACGGTGGTCAAGGCCCTGTGTCTCCATGTGGCCCACACCTGCAACCTTAACTGTTCCTACTGCTTTGCCAGTCAGGGGAAATATCACGGCGACCGGGCGCTGATGAGCTTTGAGGTGGGGAAACAGGCGCTGGATTATCTCATTGCCCACTCCGGTACCCGCACGAATCTGGAGGTGGACTTCTTCGGCGGCGAGCCGCTGATGAACTGGGACGTGGTGAAGCAGCTGGTGGCCTATGCCCGCACGCAGGAGCCGATTCACAACAAAAAGTTCCGCTTTACCCTGACCACAAACGGAATGCTCATTGACGATGATGTGATCGACTTCGCCAACCGGGAGATGAGCAACGTGGTACTCAGCCTGGACGGCCGGAAAGAGATCCATGATCGGCTGCGGGTGGACTACGCGGGGAACGGCAGCTATGATCGGATCGTGCCGAAATTTCAGAAGCTGGTGGAATCTCGGGGCGGCAAGAACTACTACATGCGGGGAACATTTACCCACGCGAATACGGACTTCACCAATGATATCCTCCACATGGCCGATCTGGGCTTTACGGAGCTGAGCATGGAGCCGGTGGTCTGCGCTCCGGAAGATTCCGCCGCCCTGACGGAAGAGGATCTGCCGGTCGTGTTCGAGCAGTACGAGATTCTGGCCAAAGAGATGCTGCGGCGGAAAAAAGAGGGCCATCCCATCACGTTCTATCATTATATGATTGACTTGACGGGCGGGCCGTGCATCTATAAGCGGATTTCCGGCTGCGGCAGCGGCACGGAATATATGGCCGTCACCCCCTGGGGAGATTTGTACCCCTGCCATCAGTTTGTGGGGGAGGAGTCCTACTGTCTGGGCAATATCTGGGACGGTGTGACCAATACGAAGCTGAGGGATGAATTCAAAAGCTGCAACGCCTATGCCCGGCCAGAGTGCCAGGACTGCTGGGCGAAGCTCTATTGCTCCGGCGGCTGCGCCGCCAACGCTTACCATGCCACCGGCTCCATCCGCGGTGTGTACGAATACGGCTGTGAGCTGTTCAAAAAGCGCATCGAGTGCGCCATCATGATGCAGGTGGCGGAGGATGCGGATCAGGACGAAGGGTAACTTTATGGATACGCCCATCTGCGATTTTGTGCGGGGCTATGCGCAAAGCGGCGTATCCCGCCTCCATATGCCCGGACACAAGGGGCAACCCATTCTGGGCTGTGAATCCCTGGACATCACCGAAGTGGCAGGCGCGGACGAGCTATATGCCCCAACCGGTATCATCGCCCAAAGCGAGGCCAATGCCGCTGGGCTGTTTGGCGCGGTGGGGACATTTTATTCCACGGAGGGGTCATCCCAGTGCATCCGGGCCATGCTGGCTCTGGCGGTGCAAGGAGTGGAACGGCCGCTGATTCTGGCGGCGAGGAACGTCCACAAGGCATTTCTTTCCGCCGCGGCTCTGCTGGATTTTGATTTGGAGTGGCTGTGGCCGGAGGAGCGGAACACGCTGTGCGCCTGCCCGGTTTCCCCTGCGCTGCTGAAAAAGGCGCTGGGTTCCATGCAGCGGCGGCCTTGCGGCGTGTATGTTACCTCACCGGATTATCTGGGCAATACGCTGGATTTGGCGGGACTGGCTGCCGTGTGTTCCTCTTATGGCGTTCCCCTGTTGGTGGACAATGCACATGGGGCGTATCTACATTTTCTGCCCAGTCCGGCGCATCCGCTGGATTTAGGTGCGGCGGCCTGCTGTGATTCCGCCCATAAGACGCTGCCGGTACTCACCGGAGGCGCATATCTGCACATCGGAAAAGACGCCCCGGCACATTTCGCCCGGGAGGCCCGGCGCGCAATGGAATTGTTTGGCTCTACCAGCCCGTCTTATCTGACACTCCAGTCTCTGGACCGGGCCAATGCGTATCTTGCGGACGGATATCAGGAGAAGTTGACACGGTGTGCCGAAAGGGTGGATGCCTTGCGAGGCGCATTGCGACGTGCAGGCTGGACGGTTCGGGAGACCGAGACTCTGAAGCTGACGCTGGATGCGGCTGCCTCCGGTTATACCGGTCAGGCGGTGGCGGAGCTGCTGCGTCGCGGCGGCGTGGAGTGCGAATATGCAGATCCGGATTTTACGGTGCTGATGTTTACCCCGGAAAACGATGAGGCGGACTTCACTCGAGTTGCAGAGGCCTTGAGATACAACGAAGCACCGGTGGGTGCGACGCCGTGCGGCGAACCGTTCGTAAAGCCGAAGCGGGCAATGTCCGTCCGACAGGCGGTGTTTGCCCCGCATGAACTGGTTCCCGTTGAGCAGGCGGCGGGGCGTATCTGCGGTGCGCCGGTGGTGTCCTGTCCTCCGGCGGTGCCGGTGATCTGCAGCGGAGAAGTCTTTGACGAGACCGCGGTGCGTCTTTGCCGGCGATACGGCTTTGAGACGGCGGAGGTCGTCTGCGAACTGTGAAGTGCGGTCCGCTGTATAAATGAACCGAGGGGACACTTTCAACAAAATTGACAATCAGGAGGGAAAGCATATGCTGATGCAGAAACAGCGCGAACTGGTAGCGGAATACGGCAGAAAAATCAGCGCGGCTCGTTTGAGCCCCGGAACCAGTGGGAACCTGAGCATCTATGACCCGGACTCTGGACTCATGGCCATCAGCCCCTCCGGAATTGGGTATTTTGCAATCCGGCCCGAGGATGTGGTGGTCACGGATCTGGATGCCCATATTGTTGACGGGGCGCGCAAGCCCTCCAGTGAGTGGGCGCTGCACACCGGTTTTTACCGCCGTAAGCCTGAAATCAGAGCTGTGGTGCATACCCACTCGATCTACTGCACCACATTTGCGGTATTGGGCCAGCCTTTGCAGGCGGTGCATTATGCCATTGCGGAGGCGGGGACGGACACCGTGCCCTGCGCGCCCTACGAGACCTTCGGCACGGAGGCTCTGGCTCGGGCGGCGGTGGAGACCTGCGGTGAAGGCCGGGCGGTGCTGCTGGGCAATCACGGCATGGTTGCCTGCGGAGAGAGCATGGAAGGAGCGTACAGCCTGGCCTGCAATCTGGAATTTGTGGCGGAGCTGCAATACCGCGCTTGTTCTGTCGGCACGCCCAATGTCCTGAGCGATGAACAGATGGCAAAAGCGGTGGAGCGATTCAAGACGTATGGACAAAATCAGCCCACGAAATAAGCAGATGGCGTCGGATATGCAGCCAAATCAAATTTCAGACAGACCCATAACAAATAAACACACCCCACGCATTCTTAAAATGCGCGGGGTGTGTTTTATTTCATACTTTCCACGAATCTGCGGAAAATTGCCGCACTGTTGGGATCAGAGCGAAAACTGAATTCCGGGTGCCATTGAACAGCCCAGCAAAACCGCTTTTCTGGATCGCAGATTGCCTCGGTCACACCATCCGGTGAATTGGCCATGGCCGCCAGACCGGGGGCCAGTGTACGAATACCCTGGTGGTGATAGGAGTTGACACCCAATGCGTCTGTTTTCAGCAAAGCCCGCAGGGGACTGCCCTCTGTCAGTGCCACCGTGTGACATACACGGTCGTAGGGAGCAGTCATCGCGTGCGTCACCGGGCTTGGATGCTCTGTGGGTAAATCCTGCCACAATGTACCGCCTAGCAGCACATTGATGAGCTGGATTCCCCGGCAGATGCCCAGAACCGGTTTGTCGTCCGAGAAGGCGCGGCTAAAAAGAAACTGCTCCATGGAGTCTCGGGTGGGGCAGGGCGCACCGCACAAGGCAGATGGCACCTGACCGTACAGCTCCGGGTTCACATCCTGACCACCGGTCAGCAACAAACCGTCACACAGGGCATAGAGTGCCAGCAAATCTTCCTGATCGGTTTCCAATGGGAAGATAAAGGGCACAGCTCCGGCGGCCCGCAGACCGTCCAGATAGTCCGGCAGCATCCACAGGCTTTCCTTTTTCTCATCCCAAAGAGGGATGACGCCAACGACAGGCTTGTTCATTTCAGAAACAGCGGCATGGCTTTGCTGATCAGATCCACGCAGCCGTCCAGCCCCAGTGATGCCGAATCCAGGCACAGATCGTATCGTTTGGCATCAAACCAATCCTCACCCGTATAGTAATGATAGTAGGCAGCGCGCCGCTTATCCTCCGTATGGATGTAATGGAGGACGTCCGACTCGCGCCAGGCCATAGAATAGGAGGCTACTCGATCCTTGCGGGCCTGAAGCGGGGCATGAATGAATATACGGAGTACATTGGGACGGTCAGCGAGCAGGAAGTTGGCACACCGGCCCAGAATAATACCGCTGCCGGTTTGCTGCAACTCTTTGATCACCTTAGCCTGGAAATTGAATAGATTCCGGGTGGAGGCATAATCGTCGCTATCCGGCGGCAGAAGTTCGCCGGTGTATACCTTTTCCGCCGCCCGCATCATTTGCAGCCGGCCGATGCGCTCGTCTGCCTCTCCGAACAGCCCCTCGTGGATGCCGCTGACATCGGAGGCAATCCGCAGCAGGTCCCGGTCATAATAGGGAATACCCAGCTTATCGGAAAGCCTGCGGGTAACTTCGTGCCCGCCGCTGCCGGTTTCTCTGGAAATCGTAAT